>JBJTOP010000401.1:0-2785 GCA_046074645.1 Planctomycetaceae bacterium
GCCCCATCACCGAAGAAGGCCACAGCAACAGTTTGGTTTTTGAGTATTTTTGAACTGTAGCCACCGCCGCAGGCCTGGAGAATACAGGGCCCGACAATACCGCTGGTCCCCATCATGCCGATTTCAGGACTGAACAGGTGCATGGAACCGCCACGTCCGCGGGAACAGCCCGTTTCGCGGCCGAAAAGTTCAGCAATCAGCTGCACTGGCGGCAGCCCCTTGGCCAGCGCGTGGCCGTGGCCACGATGAGTACTGAAGACGCTGTCCTGGGGAGTGAGCGAATGACAGACACCGGCGGCAATCGCCTCCTGACCGACATAAGTGTGGCAGGCTCCGTGGATCAATCCCTGCTGATGGCACCGCGCCAGTTCCTCTTCCGTCTGACGGATCATCTGCATCGAACGGTAAACGGACAAGACCTGAGCGGACATGGACATGGACCTGAACCCTGAAGAAATGACTGGCGGTATGGGCGGTGTATCGTGACGGAAGTTCTGAGCAGCCACAAGTTCAGGTCATCCGTCTGAACCGGGTTTACGGCGAAAGGCCTTGCGGGCGGACTGCTGTTTCTTGTCGGCAAGACGACGCTGTCTGGCACCGCTGGAGGGGCGCGTCGCTTTCCGCTGGACAGGGGGGGCTTCCACTTCAGCGATTAACTCGATCAGTCTCGCGCGGCAGGCCGCCGCATTCCGCCCCTGATCGCGAAATCGCTGGCTGGTGATCTGCAGCACCCCCTCCTTTGAAATCCGCCGCGCGTACTTCTTCAGAAACCGCTCCCGCACCGTCGGCGGCAGAGCGGCTGAAGCACCAATGTCCCAGCTCAGGATTGCCTTTGAGCAGACTTTGTTGACGTTTTGTCCACCTGGACCGCCACTGCGTGCGTAGCTGAAGGTGAACTCGGCTTCAGGAATGTCGATGGCCATGAGAGAACGCCGGGAAGAAGAGGACTGTGAGGCGCCGGATGCCGGTCAGGGCCGCAGCATTCTGACGATTGCCGGGTCAAGTTCCCAGACCGATTCGAGGCGAGCGGGTTCGGGTTGATTTTGGGGAAAATCAAGCCCGGTGCGCTCGTTTTCTGATGGCCATCTGCCGCTCTGCTCAAACGACACGTCCCGCTCAAGGCCGAGAATTCCGCAACACCGCCACTCCTGACCTCGCACGTGTACCCGCAGTTCGGGCCACACGGAGGATTCCGTGAGGAATTCGCTGCGCTGAACCCCCAGCAGCACGGTGTCACCCGGCATCGCCGCATCGACGCTGGGATGCCAGAAAACCGCCATACCAGGCTGCAGCATCAGGTCAGAAGTCGGGACAAACTGATGCTCCGACGGACGATATCCCAGCAGATCAGCCTGATCAGCAAGAAACCATTCGGACGGCATGCCGAATTTTTCGTAGATCCGGCGGACGCGTGCCCAGACGGCCGCTGGCGTTTCGCCAGCGCGCGTGAAGTGCAGGCCGGTGGCGTGCACCAGTGCCGCTTTCTGGTGGGCAGCCGCGAGCTCTTGCGGAGCTTCATCGAAACAGACGGTCCGATTGACGGCGGCGTGCAGCCCCCAGCGCCGCGCCGTGCACGAAACAGACGCGTAATCACAAATCGGATCCTCACCGTATCCCCAGCGACGATAACGGCGGTTGCGACCATCCGCACTCACCTGAATTCGGACAGGCTGAACCGTGCGGCGAATTAACCGATGACTGATTTCGCCAGCGGCCGCTGCTTCCGTCACGCCAGGCTGCAGCTGTCCGCAGGTCACTTCAACAGCGTGCACGAGTACTCGGCTAAGCTGCCGCAGCCGGTGAATTTCGAGTGGTGTCAGGGCCAGTCGCAGTGCCTGCAGCGGTCGGGCGGCCGGGCGAGTTCCCGGAACGTGGCTGTCACAGAGAACCCTGCGACCTCGGCAGAGATCCTCGATCAGCGCCCCATGTGGCTGAAACCACTCCCGCTCCTTCAACTGAAATCCAAGACCAAAGACATCCCGCTCGAACAGCTGCGCAGAATCCACCGCGTTGGTTGCGAATACCCTTGCATCTTCCGTCACAAACAAACTGGTCTGACAGCCATCCTGAGTGTTGCGGCTGAGATCCGCGCCAGCGGTCAGCCAGGCAAGATTGGCAGGATCCTGAAGCAGCACTGCGTCGGCCACCGCCACCCGCAGCAGCTCCCGAATGCGATCATGCTTATGCTCAACATCCGCCAGTCGCTGAGCGTCCTGCACGAGACAGCGAGGCTGTTCAGGTTGTTCACCCCTGCCTGTTGTCATGCATCCTCCTGTGGAATCCTTATTGCGGAACTTGAAACCGCCAGCACATCTTGCCGGAAAGTATGCCGTCGTTGCGTGCCGGGGGGCCCCAAAAAAATTGGAAAAGTGATATTCACTTAAAAAAAAGACGTTGTCCCATGGAATTTGGCAGATTTTTGAGCGGTGCCGGGCTTGAAAGGTGCCATGTACCCTGGTGCGTTATTCCGAGTGCAAATCTGCGATAGTCTGACGGTTTTGTGTCCTGAGATTTCCCCGGAATCTGCATCCGCCCACCAATTCCCGCTGCGTCGGCCTTCTGTCACTGTTATGATAGGCGGGTCGGCAGAGGAGCAGGTGTTCGCTGGATGGCAACATTCAGAGGAAAGTCCGGGCTCCACAGGACACGATGGTGGGTAACGCCCACCATCCGCAAGGATCGGGCAAGTGCAACAGAAAGCAAACCGCCGAACGCCGTGCGGCCGCCTTCGGGCGTTCAAACGGGTCGTGGCAAGGGTGAAACGGTGCGGTAAGAGCGCACCAGC
>JBJTOP010000402.1:0-12973 GCA_046074645.1 Planctomycetaceae bacterium
GTTTTCAGTTCTGCTTGCCAGTTGACAGCTCTCACTGCGATCCCTTGTGCAGGGACTGTTGGTCTCTCGCAAAGGCGCAAAGGAAGGACAGAAGGTACAAATTTCCAACATTTCCAGCTTTGCGCCTTGGCGCCTTTGCGTGAGGTAAGAGTTGCGACAGCAAGATGCCAGGCGGCGCGTCTGCATGAAATCCGATAGACGATCTCAAGTGTCCTTAACACCGTTTCGTCATCCCAGCCTCGCCCTGGGATGGTGAAAAGATCTGAAGGCTTACAAACGGAGATGTTCTTCGTGCGGCCTGGCAATTGGCATCCCGCGGCTGGATCGAGTCGCAAAAACGCAGTGTGGCGTGCGGTCGATGTCAATCGGCCGGCCTGTATTTGCAGAAACACTTTCCATCGTGTTTTCCAGGGGACAGTCCCTCCCAAAGCAGGTCGGTATTGTCGTTTCAGACCCCCCGAAAAATCGCTGATGCGGGCGAAGCCGGAGTTGGTGGCGTTGGCCTGAAATTCGTTGCGGTCGGTCCATTCGCGAATTTCGCCGTAATCGTTACAGGCAATCACGCCGCAACGCCCGCGGAGACCTGATAGCGGGCTTGCGGACAACAGCCGCTGATCATCCGCCGGGAGCAGTTCGCGTCAGTTGGTCTTGTCGTAAGCCCATTTGCCGCAGCACTTTTCATCGTGTTCTCCGGGGGACAGTCCCTCCCAAAGCGGGTCGGGATTGTCGTTCTAGAACCCCCGAAAAATCGCTGTGGTGGGCGGAGCTGGAGTTGGTGGCGTTGGCGTGAAATTCGTTGCGGTTGGTCCATTCGTCAATTTCGCCGGAATCGTTACAGGCGGTCACACTGCAGTGCCGACGGAGGAGTGCTGACGGGCCGCGGAGGCTGGCCGCTGATCCCCACGGGAGCAGTTCGAGTCGATCGGTGCTGCCGTAACTCCATTTGCAGAAACACTTTGCATCGTGTTTTCCAGGGGGCAGTCCCTCCCAAAGCAGGTCGGGATCGGCATTTCAGAACGCCCTAAAACCGCTGTGGCGGGCGGACCCGGCGGTGGTGACCCTCGCGTAACATTCGCTACGGTCGTTCCATTCGCGAATTTCGCTGCAATCGTTACGGGCGGTCAGTTCCGATGAGACTGGATCGCAGCATTAACGCGTCTGGGATGCCGTATTGGAACGCGGCAATTTCAGGGGTCAGCGGTAGTTTGGGGTGGGGTACCGGCGGATTAGCGTTGCTGGCAGGTCTCAAACGGACAGGGGGGCAACCTCAGACCCACGGGATTTTCTTAGGCACGGCGCCGCGGTTCAATTGTTCGCGAGCAGCCTTCTCGCGAGAAGTGGGGCCCCGCGCGGTGACGGCCAGCTGGCGTTCAAGTTGTGGCTCAATGCAACCCCTGCACTCGTTGTAGGTAAGCCAGATCCGTGAATCCCTGCAACCATGATTTTCGGAACCATTTGGTCTATGCCGCCGGTACCAAGTGAATATTCGGTATTTCCGAGTGAACCGTCAGTGTATTCACTATCGCTACAACCCTTTCAAACCGTTCCAGTTTCGCAACACAGCGGCTATACAACCGTCCCAAACTGTCAACAGCATGTGTTCCTCGATGCGTTTCTTCGACGTTACTCTCACTTTTCAGAGCAATCGAGACAACCGGAACTTGCGGAAAACACGGTCAATTCGATGTATTCCAGTTTTCAGTGCGTTACAGCATCCTTGCTACAACCGAACGGCACGCGAAGTGCCATCTCGTTAGTGGACCGGTCTTACCGGGACATTGACACCAAACAACTTTCGGACACAACTGAGACAGACTCGAAAGCGGGAGTAACCCAGGATGCACAACTGCAGGAAACATCTAAGTCTTTTCATTCAGCAGGATGCTGCGTTTGTGATTTCTACGGAACTCCTGCTTCTGGCAACGGTGGCCGTTCTTGGATTGCTGGTCGGCATTCAAAACATCCGCAATACGCTCTATCACGAATTCGAGGATCTGGTCGAGACCTTTGGATTTCTCAACCAATCCTATGAGTATCTAGGAATCACCGATGGAGATCCTCTGAACGATGGCTCCACAACTTCTGGGGGACTGTTCAGCGATTCAGTAGATGAAGACAGCCGCGGCAACGTAGTCCTGACTCCGGATGGAGAGTCCTAGTCGCTCTGCAAAGGAGCCTGGAGAACGGTTGAACGCCGAACTTTCGAGATGCAGACGGCAGTCAGGATCACAATTGTGGTCACCGAGATGACAGCGCCAAGCGCGAAAGAGTTCGGACGGTATTGCAGAGTGAGTGTGCTGCGCCCGCTCGGAACGCGAATTATTCGGTCAAAAGCTGTCTCTTCTACATAAAGACTATGTGCGTTCGCGATCTGGTCCAGCGTGCTGTTGGCGCGTACGGTTCGGGTCGTGAGGTTTTGCCACCCGGCGTACGGAAGCTCGGTAAGCCTCAAAAGCCCATCAGTTGCCGTTGTGACTTCAATCACCCACACAGTCGGACGCCGTTCAACGATTCGAATAGAACCAGATTCCGCCGGCAGCAGCGAGATCCGTGCAGGTGGGGTGCGACTGCGGTATAGATAACACGGTGCACTGCCTCGCGCCCATACGCGGTTCAAAAACGCGTCGGGCGCAGCAGCAACCAATTCCCAGGCATCTGACAGACGGGGAATTGCTTCCATGGTCAGCAGATGAGTGACGGCAAGTTTCCGAAGAGTCTTTTCCATAGCAGCATCTGGCCATGCGGCGTCAGCGGTGGCAGGCGAGACGGGAAGGAAGTCGTCACGAAGGTAGGTCGCCGGGCACAGTCCAAGGTACTGAGGTACGCAACTGACGCCAAACAGATTTCCGACGTTAGCCCCGGGTGCGAACAGCCTCACCGGAGCGGCAGCATCAGCCTGTTGCAACGACTTTGCAAGCCAGCTATCCGGCAAAAACTGATATGGTGGATTTATCACGGCCACTGCATCAGACACGGCCATGGTCGACCACCGCAAGTCCACAAAGGTGACGACTGAGACAGCGGCGAAAACGGTCCAGCCAGTCAGCCGTCGGCTGCGTCTGAAGAGGGTATCAAACACAAGTCCGGAAAGCAGAGCCAGCGCAAGCGTCCCCAGAATCGTGTAGCGCCCCGGCCCCATGAAGAATCCGAAACCGGGAAGGTGCCTGAATAGCGGAACCAGCCAGCCAAATGCGTAGACAGCAGACGCACCGGTGGTGAGCATCCAGAAGCCTGCTGTCGCCGGGGGCAGTCTGCGGCGAATTCTGCCGTTAAGCAGGCAGACGCAGAGCGCCAGCGGAATCAGTCCCACATAAAAATGGGCCTCGACGGCATTCGTGTCTGCGGTGGCCGCCAGCGGCGTTCGCAAGAGGCTGCGAGAGTTGAGAATTTCGGGGCTGTGCCAGTACCACCACGAGGCGATCAGTTGGGTTGTGTACAGCGGGGGCATGTGACCATAGGCGGGATTAAACGTCGTTTGACTGCCGCTGCGCTGACTGAGCAGTCTCAGTTCCATTGTTGGCACCAGCTGGACAGCAGAAAGCAGGATAGAGAGGGCAACGGCACCGACCATGAGCAGAATTGCGGCGGGCCGGCGCTTCGAGTTGCTGCCGGAACGGTCCGTGTCGGCGGCGCAGGAATCCGAGATACCCCTCCACAATCCAAATGCCACGAGCATCAGCTGATTGATGAATGCGAGTGTGAAGTGCCCTGCGAGGAGGTGCAGTGCGTGGGCAGTCGCGAGAAGGATGAGCCGAGTGATTGAAGGACGCTGCAGCAGAAGTTCGGCGAGCCAGAGAGTGAGCGGCAGCCAGACACCTCCTATGATGGTCCATTCCAGAGATGCTCGGGCAGGGAACCAGCTGCAGACGTAAATCAGGGCGGCCAGAAGTGCAGCCAGCTGACTCAGCTGCTGGCTGCGAAAGAAACGCCAGCTGAACAGGCCTGCAAGGACGTAATGCAGCAGGAAGGAGACGTGGAATGCGGTGTGAGCGTCTGTGATTCGGTAAAGCAGCTGTGTGGGGGGATAGAACACGGCCGCCTGGCTTTCTGCCAGAAGCGGGTAGCCGAGGGCAGTGCGGTCATGCCAGAGCGGCAGTCGATTTGCTGCAAATTCTTCGGCCAGAAGTTGTTTTTGGGGCAGGAAGTAGGTGTAAATATCACCGCCAATAAGTCCGCCCCCCTGCAACAACTCGGGCCAGAGCAGAGCAGCAAGCAGACAGCTGAAGGCGGCTGCACAAAGCCACTGTGAAACCGTCGGCGCGACTGCTGGCCCCTGTTTGCCTGCCTGCCGATGATCTCGTTCAGGTGACATCGGCGTCAAACACCCGGACCTGCGCCCAGGATTCACGGTTGTCAGCGATAAATTTCAGATGATCCGGCGCGGTTTGATAGATGTCGTGCGATGCGCGAGAGTCGAAGACCACATTCAGGCAGACATGAAACGCGCGGTCATTCACCGGACGCGCGTACTCTGCTGCCAGAGTACCGGCAAAAAACGCGACGACACCCGGGTGACTCTTCAGGTAGCGATGGCATTCGGCAACAAGGTGATCAATGGCTGCCTGAGAGGAATCCTTCAGGGTGAAGAAAACGACGTGCGAGAGCATTTGGGGAGAGGACATGGCTTAGTTTTCGGCTGTTCGGTGGACGTTGGGGGCTTTAGTTAGGGACTTCTTCTTCACTGCGGTTGGCGGCGAAGAGGTCATTTTGGACGGGAATGAGGCAATCGAGAATTGAGCGGAGCACTTCGGCTGGGGACCCGTTGGCGTCCACTTCGTGGATGATGGCGGGATCGTACTGTTCGAGCACGGGTGCAGTTACTTCGCGGTAGACGCGGAAGCGATGCCGCATGACTTCTTCGTTGGCATCATCAATGCGATTTTCGCGAATTGCCCGGCGACGAATGCGGTGAATCATGTCCTCTTCATCAGTGCATCGCAGGTAGATGACTTTGCGGATATCAAGGTATTCCCGGACCATTTCGACCTGATGTACGTTGCGTGGCATACCATCAAGGATCAGCAGGTCTTCACGGGGCTTGAATCGCGACAGGGCAATGTAGGCCTCGACGGCCTTTCGCCAGATTTTGATGGTCAATTCATCAGGGACCAACTGTCCGCGGGAGATGTGTTTGTAGACTTCCCGGCCGTGGTCGGAACCGATGTCGATGGAACGAAAAACGTCGCCGACAGAGAGATGAAAGAAGCCGGGAATATTGGCAAGG
The DNA here is from genome assembly GCA_046074645.1 of Planctomycetaceae bacterium. Taxonomy (GTDB): domain Bacteria; phylum Planctomycetota; class Planctomycetia; order Planctomycetales; family Planctomycetaceae; genus SXXK01. The sequence continues at coordinate 5,225 of JBJTOP010000402.1, forward strand.
ATACCACCCTGGGTGCCTTTACCGACGCCCGGAGGGCCAAAGAGAGGGATGCAGACGTATCGCGGATGCATGCGAAGGGTTCCCGTGGATTGCAGGACGCTGTACTGGCGAGTGGTATGGTTGCGGAAACCGCAATCTGTGGAGTATCGGCAAATGGCAGCATGAGTATGACAGGCGGAACAGACTGTCGCCAGCAGTTCCCCGAGAAACGCAGCGCCCCTCGAGAGGTTCTCATGACCGCAAATCACCGGCGTGGTCCGTGTGCGGCAGGTTGATCTGCTGGCTGCTCTGCGGTGGCAGTTTCTGCCGGGCCTTCCAGCGCTTCCCCGAACGGACGTTGCGAGAGCTACAGGACAGAGGGCCCGCATTTCGGCACTTCAGAATTTCGACCTTGCGCCTTCGCGTGTGGTAAAACGCTGGAATCGACGCGACATAGGCAGCATAGGGGCAGCATAGGTGCCATGCACCTTGTTTTCGAAAAATGGGCCGGCAGCGGCGTCTGGTGCGGAGTCGGAATATACGGTTCGCTGGACGAAACCCGGCTTTGGGCAGATCGATAGAACAGGAACGACCGTGAGAATCAGTTCAACCGGCGAAATTGAGATTACCGGCACAACCCCCACATTTTAACTCAACCTGCCCTGCCGCATTGTCCGATCGAAAAGAGTAACCGTCATTGCCGGCGCTACCGGCACAATCCGTAAATACGGCTCGATCGGAACAATCGATGAAACCCACACGATTTTTTGCCACAGCCTCGCTGGTGCTGAGCAGTCTCGCTCTGATCACCGCGGCGAACATCTCCGTTGGAGATGAAGGTGTTGTCCGAATGTCGTCGCTCCGGCCCCAGGAGGGTACAAGCCCGGCACCGGCTGCAGGTGGTACTGGCCAGGCCCAGTTGCCTCCCGCACCTTCACCGGGGCCAGCTCCGGTAGAGACCGCCCCGGCGCCCGGTGGCGGCATCTATCCCCAGCCGCAGGGATTTGCACCGTACTTCGAGCGGACAGTGGGTGCGACGGAGATGGTACCTGGTGTGTACCAGCCCGAGCGTCCGTTTGGGCCGATCCTGATGTTCGAGACCAATCTGGGTGGCGGTGTGGGCTACACGGATGGTTCGCAGCGGATCAACGCTCGGATGCCGTATCACATCGTGCCCAACATGATGGTGATGCTGGGAGATGTTTCGGGCGGTGTCACGTGGGACGGCAAGCCCTACGTGAGCGGCGGTGGGATCTACCGCTACTTCGACCCCACTCGCAATCGCGTGTTTGGTATGAATATGTTCTTCGATTACGACGAAGGCCTTGGCTTCGGCAATCAGACCCGAACGACGGTGGGTGTTGAGTCGCTGGGGCAGTATGTTGATTTTCGAGCCAACGCATACGTGATGGTGGGTGATGACACGACTCTGCTGAGCACCACTCTTCTGCCAAACATTGCCCTCGCGGGCAACAACGTGTTTCGGCAGCATGAAGAAGTGCGGGCAAACGCATACTCAGGCGGCGACTTTGAGCTGGGTGGTCCCCTGCCACTGCTGGGTCGCTACGGTATGAATATGTATCCTGGCATGTACTATCTGACGAATGATTCCGGGCATGACGCACTCGGCTTCCAGGTTCGCTGGGAAGCCCTGGTAACTCAGAACCTGACGGTCAATACGACTCTGGCCCATGACGGGACATTCGACACAAACACTTTCGTTGGGATTCAGTACGAGATTCCTAACTATCGTCAGCAGCGGACCTTTCGTCCCCGCATGACTCGTGAGCGACTGATGGATCCGGTGGTGCGTTCGAATCGTATCCAGCAGCGAATTGACACCATCGTTAAGAATGATGCGATCATCAACGCTCAGTCCGGTAATCCGTGGAATATTGTCTATGTGGACCCCAATCTGGGTGTTCCGGGCATCGGCACACTGGAGAGCCCGTATAACTCGATGCAACTTGCGAAGCTCAATAACAACGCTGGCGTGGACATCATCCGGATTGCTCCCCGACAGGACGACAGCGGCACGAACCTGACGTTAAACGGGGGCATATCGCTGTTCGACGATCAGGTGCTGTTGTCATCACTGCTGCCCTTCCAGCTTGAGCCGGGAGCTGTGATTCCTGCGGATGTCAATCCCAACCCGCCACTGGCACCGCTGCTTTCAGACCCTGTGATGGTGGCTGGTGGCAGTGTGGTCCGTCTGGCTAACAACAATCAGATTCTTGGGCTGCGGATTGATGGAGCAAATGCAGCAGGCACGGTGTTCGGCAATGGTGTTTCCAATGCACTGCCAATCACTGGCGTGACGCTGGCCGACAACGAATTCACTCGCTACGCCGATGGAGCAAGGCTGTCCAACGTTTCCGGTCGCATCTCGATTACCGACAACCTGTTTGATGGTCTGCTCGGTGCTTCCCAGGACGGTCTGGACCTCTCAATCGCCGGTGGCACGAATGCCAGTCTGCTTGTCGACGGCAATACCGCTGACGACAACAGTGGAGTTGGCCTGAAGATTACTGCTCTGGATGGATCGCGAGTGAACGCGGACAATCCGGATGCAGCCGTTCCCACTGGAATTGTGAATAACACGGCTGATGGCAACGGCACGGGGATTCGTGTCGAGGCTCGCAATGGTGCTGTGATGAATGCCGTTGTCGATGGCAACACTGCCGGCGACAACACCGCTGACGGCCTGCAGATGATTTCGGACAACGCGACATTCAATCTGGCCAGCCTGTCCGGCAACACGCTCAGCAATAACATTGGCAACGGAACGTTCATTCACTATCGGAATGGTGGAATCTTCCGGTCTGTCAGCGAGGATGCCAATGGCAATGGAACGCTTGATGCAGGCGAGGACGCAAACGGTAACGGACGTCTGGACTTTGGAATTGTGTCCAACGTGATGAACAGCAATCAGATTGCTGGTATTTGTATCTTTGGCGAGGACGCCAGCACCGGCGTGTTTGATGTGGGTGGTCCGAGTGTGGATCTGGCGAATACGTTCATCGGAAACGGTGAAGGTGGCCTGCTGACGGATCTGGAGGACACCGCGACGGCTCAGATGGATGTTCTCTTCAATAACATTCAGGGTGGCAATGCGAACCCAGGCCTGACAATTGTACTGGACTTCATCGACCCGGCTCAGGGCTCGGTCGTGGATGCCAACGGTCGTACAGTTGGTCCGTTCGGACTGGCTGCATACGGCTTCGCACCCAGCCAGTACGACACTGTGACCCGCGCGATTCTGGCGACCGTTCAGAACCACTACAAGAACCTTCCAACATCAGCTGACAGTCCGCTCAGCACCATCCCGCCGCTCCACGAGCTGAATCTTGACTTCGTGATTGGCGATACGGGCACAGCTCCCTCGAACGGCGCTACTGAGTACTACGTCGTGACGATCGGTGACAGCCCCACTGCACCTCCGGGACTCGCCGGTGAGGCCGGTGACATCGGCAACATCCGCAACAAAGCTGGCCAGGGCCCCGGTCTGGGACTTGGCGCCGCACCTCTGGCCAACGGTGGTTCGGCCATGGGCGTTTACACCAACAACATCGTCTCGTTCAGCCCCTTCCTGACTCCGCCGAACGCCTTCGGTGCAACTGACGGGATCTACGTTGATCCCGCCAACTCTGCCGATTACGCGATCAAAGCACTCACATCAGGCGACCTGAACTTTACACGGAAGGCCATCGGCCTGATTACTTCACACGAGCTTGGCCACACACTGTCGTTGCGACATATCGAGAACGGTACTGCGATTGTGCCAGGCGGGGTCAACGCAATCATGGCGACTCCAGCGATCGACCTCTCCATTCAGGCTCTGGTCGAAGACGCGGCTCTGGCACTGCAGGGCAACAACCCGGGTGAACAGCCGGGAGAAGCACCTTTTGTCCAGAACGACATCTCGCAGCTTGCTGCCGCGATTGGAACCCGGCTTGCCGCAGGTGAGACCCGAAACGGCATCCGAGTTCGCGGTTCAGACAGCGCCCGCTTGCTTCCTTCGACTTTCATCAACAACACCGTCACTGGTGCGAAGGAAAATGGCATCGCAGTGCTGATGAACGACAGTGCCGTTGCAGAATCGGTGACGATTCAGGGCAATCAGATCACAGCCGGCGAGGGCAGCGGTATTGTTCTTGCCGCCGACGGCATGAACGCCCGTATCGATGCGGATCAGACAATTGGTGGTATCGGATCGAACGTGTTCCGCGGCAATTCCTTCGCTCGGGGTAATCTGATCTCCGGCATGGAAGGGGACGGTTTCAGAGCTCTTGCGGCAAACGGAGCCGTCATCGAAGGCAATCTGATCAACAACACCATCACTGGCAACAGCGGAAACGGTGCTGCACTGCTGGTGGAAAATGGGGGACGACTTGACTTTGGTACGCCCGCATCCAACCGCGTGATTCGGGGCAACACGATCACCGCAAACGGAGGTGCAGGGTTGCTGCTGAATCAGCAAACCTCGCCCGGCCGCCTGGCTCGAATCGATGCCGATGTCCTCGGAAACACAATCTCTGGCAATGACGGTGGAGGCATCGTCTCTGCACTCTTTGGCAACAACAACCTGCCACCGGCTCTGCCATTGCTGACGAACAACAACATCCTCGACCTGCAAATCGGCGGGACCGCACTGACCGACAACAACGTGATTACTGCTAACTCAGAGGTTGGTATCGGCGTGAATGTCACTGGAAACGGTAACGCCCTTGTGAACCTCACCGATGTTACAGTCACGGGCACCACCAACAGCGCTGGTGGGCAGTTCAATGGCGACGGCATCAGCTTCCGCCGGGACGGTTCGTCACTGCTCACTGCCAATCTGACCCGAGTATTCTCGACGGGCAACGAGGGTGATGGACTGGTCGTCAGTACCTTTGGGAATGACAAGACCGACCTGAATCAGCCTTTGAGTGGTACCGCGAACATCGTGACCGTCAGAGACAGCAGCTTTGGTGGAAATGGCCGCAGTGGAGCAAGCTTCACAACTCGCGGCGACTCCACCCTGATTGCCGACATTTTCAACAGTACCTTCTCCAACAATACGCTCGACGGTATTCAGGTCACGACAGCAGAGAACTCATCCTTCGGGGATCCGGCCGCGGGGCTTCCCCCTGGACGTCGCTCTGTCTTCAGTGGTCTTGTGGTCACCGACAACCGACGTGACGGGATTCAGATCAACGTGACCGAGGAATCCCGGGCTCTGGTTGAAATTACAAGTGCTCCATCCACTGCGACCGGTACTCCCCACGCAGCCGCAAGTGCTCTGGGAAGCACCAGCATCGCCAACAACGGCCGTGATGGTATCCGCATTGACTCCACCGGTGGTCGCACCGATGTGCTGGTCACTTCCACGCCAGGCTCCACCACCACCATCAGCGGCAACGGGGTGTCCGGCGGCGGCAACGGCATTCGCTGGAACGCCTCCGGAAACTCGGCCGGGACGGTTCGAGTCACCAAAACGGATATTCGTGGCAGCATCCGTGGAGCCAGCGAAGATGTCAACAACGACGGTGTCCTGACTCCTGCTGAGGACCTGAACAACAACGCTGATATCGACATCGCTGACGGCGATGGTATTCAGGCCAACTTCTCCAACACAACCAACGCCCAGCTGATTGTCGGCAACGCTGGTGAAGGCAACCGCATCCAGAACAATCAGGATGACGGCATCGCCATCACAGCCACGGGGAACTTCCTCAACGACATTCCGCGGCCGATCATCGCGATCACTGATAACCTGATCGGCGGTAACTTCAATGGAATCTCCGCGGGCAACGGTGGCGATGGTGTCAGCCTGAATATCTTTGGTGGAACGGCCGTGGGTATTCCAACCGCTTCTGTTGACTTCACCGCTCCTGGACTCAGCCCCAACGGTGGCGTGACCGAAATCGGGCCGATCCCGACGTTCACCATGACCAACAACGTTGTCAGCAACAATGCCGATCGCGGTGTGAACCTGCTGCTCACCGGAGCTGCAGGCGTTCGCGACCGCAGCACCGGAGTCTTCGACTTCGACCCTGTTCGCATCAATCTGAATCAGAACGTGATCGACGCCAACGGCAGCGAAGGCGTGTTTTACCGAGCTGATTCGGACATGAACCAGAGCAAGTTCGTCTATCTCGGGAATGCGGGATTTCCAGGCGACAATCGACTGGCTCCGTTCTGGGATCCGGGTCTGCCCCAGTTCACATCGCTCAATGCCGGCAGCATCAACGGCAACACGATGTACATGGAGCCTTACCTGAATCTTGAGTCCGTGCAGAACAGCCTGTTCATCGCTACGGGCAATACCATCCGCAACAATGGTTTCGGGGGAGTTACGGGTGAAGGTATCCGCATCGAAGTCGGCACTGGCTCCTACGTGGCCGCTGACCTTCGAAACAACACATTCGGCGGCAACCTTGAAGCCGACTTCGCCAGTTCTTCATTCCTGTCTGCCGGTAACACATTCGATTCCGCGAACACCTCCGGTGCCAACACCTTTGACTACATCTACCTCGACGACATCGCTCAGATGGATCTGCGGTTCCAGAACAACACCGGCAACCAGATTGCCCCGTCAGACGTCGGAGCCATCTACACCAATCCGGACTTGCTCAAGGCCTCAGTCCTTGGAATTGTTGGCGTGACACGGCGTGACGCCTCCTTCTTCCAGGTCGATAACGGACCGGCCCTGAACAGCCCCAACAACATCTTCAACAACTATGCAGCAACTCAGAACATCCAGTCTGCCTTCACCAACGGAAATTACAACATTCGCAGCTTCGGCGATCCGGCCTGGCCGAATCCTGGCTTCACACCGTTCCTGCCGTAATCGGCTGAAACACGCTTCTCTCTCCTGACTCCCACAGGGGCTGTTCGGTTCTGCCGAACAGCCCCTGTCGCGTTCTTGCGGGCCGCAGGCGATCGGCCGGTGGCAACGGCCGGTGCCGCATTTGTGCGTTCCAGCTGCGCGCCAGGCCGCGCCGAGATGAGTGTGAACGCACTTGCGGTGGTCACGCCTTGAGGGGAGTTGGGTTGTGTAACTGCCGTTAGAATTCGTCCCAGACGTTGGAGGCTTTCAGACATCTGAGACTGAGCATCGCTTGAGCGCCGCTGGCGGACCAGCGCCCGCTGGTTCGCTCAAGGCGGTCTTTGACAAGATGGCGACAGGCGCCTTTTGTCAGACCTGTTGCGATCGGAAGGCCGGTTGCCAGATATTCGTCAGACTTCATGCCATTTTGCGTGCGCCGTGAAATAGCCGCATGCTGCGTCCACGTCGGCGCGTTTCTCTTTGGACAAATTCTGAACCGTCGCTGTGCGACGCAGGCCGCACACAACACCATGTACGTCGCCCCTCAGAATCCGCAGCAGGTGATCTTTAACGAACTCGTCCTTCGCTGCCTCACCCCGAACCAGGACCTTCGCAGCTTTTCCAACGTTCCCCGCGACATGCACGATACCAGGAATATCGATCACATTGTCACCGCTGCAGTCGCTCAAACACGCATCTGCATCCGACCACAAACTGTGCTGACCGTCCATCAGACGCACCAGCAACTGAGTCTTCTTTCGATGCTGCTGGACTTCTCGCGCAGCCCACGACAACGCAAGGATGGAACCGCGAACAATCTCGTGACCCAGATCCTGAATCTGCCCGGGAAGCTTCGCCATCAAATACTTGTGCTGTGGGACTGGTCTTCGCACGATCGGACTGTGGCGATCTTCTCCTTCGCGATACACGTCAGCGGAAAACTCATGTTCGCCAAA
>JBJTOP010000403.1:0-6165 GCA_046074645.1 Planctomycetaceae bacterium
CCGGTCCGGTGCAACAATGTTTCAAACTGCTGTGTGTAAGTTTCTGCATGAGGAGGACGGTTTCATCATCTCCTCAGAACTGTTGCTGCTGGGAACGATTGCGGTGGTGGGGCTGCTTGTCGGACTGGTCAGTATCCGCGACAGTGTCCTGCTGGAATTTGACGACTTTTCTAAGGCCGTTGGTTTTCTCAATCAGTCGCTGAGTTACGCGGGCGTCAGTGATGATTCAGCGACAACCGAAGGTGGGTTGTTTGAGGATTCTGCCGACGTGGGTGACCAGGACATTATTATTGTGGACGATCCATCCGGGGTCCCCGTTGGTGAAACGTAGCGGTTGTTGGTTTTGATTCACGCCTCAGGACCTCCTTCAGCCTTGAAAAATTTCACTTCCACAACTCGCTCACTGGACAGCGGGTTGTCAATCGTACATTCTTCACTGCGTCTCAATCCGGGTTGTCCGCGACATTCTGTTGTGAAGTGTTGCCTTGCACGCCTGGAATCACAGGAGGATCTGCAGTGCAGAGCAAGGCTTGCGTACTCTTTCTCACCTGGGTGCTTTCTGTCTCAATGATGAACGAAGTATGCGTGCAGGGAGCACCCCAAACGGCCGCGAAGCGCGCGATGACCATCGAGGATCTGCTGGCGTTCCGTCGCGTCGGCTCTCCGGCAATCGATCCGTCCGGACGCTGGGTGGTGTACCCTGTCACAGAGATCACGGATTCTCTGGGCAATAAGTCGGTGACCCGCCTATGGGTCGTCCCAGCGGATCTCAGCAGTCCCCCGAGGCAACTGACAAATCCGTCAGGCCGCGATGCCAATCCACGCTGGTCCCCTGACGGACGCTGGATTCTGTTTGAGTCAAATCGGTCTGGAAGTGGCCAACTGTGGGTGATCAGTTCGCTTGGTGGGGAGGCTCGGCAGCTGACAAGTATCAGCACCGGAGCATCTGCGGGAATTTGGTCTCCCGATGGTCGGCATATCGCCTTTGTCTCTGCAGTTGCCCCTGAATTTTCGGCACTCCCTTTCGCCGAAAGTGACGCAAAAAACAAAGCGCTGGCCGACCAGCAGGAGTCCTCCCCGGTCAGAGCAAGGGTACATCGGCGGCTATTTTACCGGCACTGGGACAGTTATGTTGAAGACAAACGCCAGCACTTGTTCGTCATCGATGTCGAAGCGGCCTCCGAATGGGAAATCAAAGCCGGATCGCCACGTGACGTAACACCCGGTGATCGGGACGCCTACCCGACATCAAGCACTTTTTCTGCGACGCCTGATTTCTGCTTCACTCCTGACAGTTCCCACCTGATCTTCACCGCGGTGCCGGCTGCAGATGAAGCGTGGAGCACCAACTACGACGTGTGTCGAGTTCCGATTTCTGGTGGCAGTGCCGAATGGCAGACGCTTACCGAAGCCAATACTGCGGCTGATGGGCTGCCGGTTTTTTCGCCTTCCGGTCGGAAGTTTGCATGGCGCAGCCAGCGAAGGCCAGGCTACGAGGCGGACAAGTGGGAGATCATGCTGGCCGACTGTCAGCCTGACGGCACCCTCACCAGTCCCCCACGTTCGCTCACCGAAAAAATCGACCTGTCCTTCGACGAGATTGTCTGGCGGGACGACCAGCGACTGCTGACGACTGCCGAGTTTCGTGGAGAAAAGCCAGTGTTCGGTCTTTCGACAGAAAAGCCGAACGTGGCAGAGAAGGCTCAGGGAGCTGGTACGTTTTCAAGTCTGGCAGTCTCTGCTGACGGTGCTGTGCTGGTCTGTAATCGCAGCCGAATGACTGCCCCCCCAGAGGTGTTTGCTGCATTGCTGGAGCCGGAGATACTCCGCACGCGTCTGCCCGGGCTTGATCTTTCCAAAGCCAATGCGGAATTGCTGTCCCAGCTTGATCTCCCTGAAGCCTCTTCCGTCGAGGTCCCGGGGGCAGATGGAGATCCGATGCAGATGTGGATCCTGCAACCGCCGGGATTCGACAAATCCCGTCGCTGGCCGCTCGCGTTTCTTGTCCACGGGGGTCCTCAGGGGGCGTGGTCGGACGGCTGGAGCTTTCGCTGGAATCCTCAGATCTGGGCCGCGCAGGGCTACGTGGTGGCTGCTCCCAATCCTCGTGGCAGCACTGGTTTCGGGCAGAAGTACACCGATCAGATCAGTGGTGACTGGGGCGGAAGATGCTATGTGGACCTGATGGCGGGTCTTGCATTTCTTGAGCAGCAGGACTACATCGATACTCAGCGGATGTTTTCCGCAGGAGCCTCCTTTGGTGGCTACATGATGAATTGGTTTCAGGGGCACACCACGAAGTTCCGAACCCTCGTAACGCATTGTGGCGTCTACAACTTTGAAAGTATGTACGCCACGACGGAAGAACTCTGGTTCGATGAGTACGAGCATGGTGGCCCGCCGTGGGGCCCGAACCGCGATTCCTATGAAAAACATTCTCCGCATCGTTTTGCCGCCAACTTCCGGACACCGATGCTGATTATCCACAACGACCTGGATTTCCGCGTGCCTGTTTCCGAAGGGGACCAGCTTTTCACAACTCTGCAGCGTCTGAAAGTCCCCAGCAAGTACATCAACTTCCCCGACGAGGGACACTGGGTGCTGAAGCCGGCCAACAGCAGATTCTGGCACAACGAAATCTTCGCATGGCTCAGGGAATACTGTCCTCCGGGGGCAAAATAGCCTGATCACTGCGTTTCACAGCACTCCCGCCTTCCCACTCCAACCGCGAATATCCCGCCATGACATCGATTGCCTCCCTCGAACAGCAAATCCAGCCAGGCCAGCCGGATTCTGTGCTGCGATCACTCGAAGCGGTGCTGATGGGGCAGCGAGATTTCCACCGCCTTTTTGACGCGAGAATGCTTGTCATTCGACGTCGTATGGGTCTGAAAATCAGCCGTCCTGCTGCTCTTGCGGACGTTCCCAAAGAGCTTGAACCCGCTTTTCGGGCTGCCTGGACGGAGACGGCACGCGACATCGGTCAGATGTTTCTTGATCACGGGATGCTGGCCGACGCGTGGGCTTACTTCAGAACGATTCAAGAGCCGGAGCGGGTGCGGGAGGCGATTCAGTTCAAAGTTGCCGATTCAGCTCGCCTGTCCGATCAGGACCGCGACGAACTCCTGAACCTAGCCCTGTACGATGGTGCTCATGCTGTGGAAGGCATCAGGCTGCTCCTGAAGACGCATGGTACCTGCAACACGGTCACCGCGATGAGTCAGGTGATCTCGCAGATGTCGCCGGAGGAACGCAGGCAGGCGGCAGCCATTCTGGTACGCCATCTTTACACCGACCTGCAAAGCAGTGTTCGTCGAGACATCGAACGCCGGCAGCCACTGTTACGCCCCGAGATTCCTCTGAGAGAGCTCATCGCCGGCCGAGAATTCCTCTTTGCCGAAGGCAACTATCACATTGATGTGTCGCACCTGCATTCGATCGTCGGCTTTGCTCGCAATCTGCACCGCAGCGACCCTGAACTCAAGTTGGCTACAGAGCTGGCAGCCTACGGCCAGCAGCTCAGTGAACACCTGCGTTACCCGGCCGATGTTCCTTTCGATGATTACTACACCGCCAGTATCTGCTTCCTGCAGACGCTTTCCGGAGACGACGAGCAGGGAGGCCTTGACTGGTTTTCTGCTCGATTGCAGCAGGAATCGGACGAGTCAGACCAGCGAATGATCGCGTTCGTGCTGATTGACCTCGCGAACCGTACAGGGCGGGCTGGTGACTTCCTTGAGAAGGTGTCTCCATGGTTGAGTAGAATGGAGGATCCGAATGGATTCTCGTTCACGGCCGCCTGCCTTGATGCCGGCCGTGCGGATCTTCTTGAGCAGGCAGCTCGCAGCAATGATGACGTTCTTGCGTTCGCCACAAGTCTTCTCGCCCGCTGCTGACTCTTAGCGATGAAAGTCTGCATTATCACAGCCGGTGGGGCCGGAATGTTCTGCGGATCCTGCATGCAGGATAACACGTTGGTGCGTGCTCTGCGAATGGCGGGTGCGGATGCAATGCTGCTGCCGACGTACACTCCAATTCGTGTCGATGAACAGAACGTGGCTGCGGACAGGGTGTTTCTTGGTGGAATTAACGTCTATCTCGATTCGCGGCTGCCCGGCTGGAAGCATCTGCCTCGATCACTGAAACGCTGGCTGGATGCGCCTTCCATCGTGCGGCTCCTTTCAGGATTTGGCAGCAGTACCCAGGCCGCGGACCTTGGACCACTGACGGTCGATATGCTGCTGGGCTCCAGCGGTCCATGCCGTGTCGAGATTCAGGAATTGGTGCAGTTCATCGGCGATGAGCTGCGACCTGACATTGTTGTCTTCAGCAATGCCCTGCTCTCCGGTGTTGTCCCCGAACTTCGCCGTCGCTGGAATGGGAAGCTGTTTTGCCTGCTTCAGGGGGACGATATCTTTCTGCAGGATTTGCGAGAACCGTGGAAAACTCAGTCGCTGCAGATCATTCGCCGGAACTGCGAAGTTTTCGATGGATTTCTGACTCACAGCAGCTATTACGCGGACTTTATATCGGAATACCTGTCGCTTGATCGAACTCGATTTTACGGCGTTCCGCTGGCAGTGGAGGATGTTCCGGCGGGGTTCGCTGTTTCCGAACAGCGAGGTGAGGGGTTCACGACGGTCGGATACTTCGCCCGCATTTGCCCTGAAAAAGGTGTGTTCAGGTTTCTCGACGCAGCGGCCTCCGTATTGAAGCAACGTGCTGACATGCGATTCTTAATCGCTGGATATCTGCCATCACAGCACAGAAGCCGTTTTCAGCGACAGCTGGATCTTGTCTCGGGTGGCTCTGATGGACGAGTCGAATGGATCGGCAGTCCTCCGGACAGGCAGCAGAAATTTGACTTTCTTTCGCGGCTTGACTGGATGTGCGTACCTGCCGAGTACCGGGAGCCCAAAGGGCTTTACGTTCTGGAGGCTGCTCTGGCTGGTGTACCCAGCCTGCTTCCGGATCACGGGGCATTTCCTGAGCGTATCGCCGCCGCTGGCGGCGGAAGGCTCTTCACGAGTGACTCTCGCTCGGCACTTGAACAAGCGCTGCTGGACCTGCACCCACCCGGTGATGATGTTCGGCACACACTGCGAAAAAACTGTCTTCAAAAGCACGCACTACTGACTGCGGGTGCTGCGTTTTTAAAGACACTGAATGCTGTGATCAGCAACACGGCCATCAACGGCGAATGATTCGCACAGGCCCCCGACCTCTGTTCTCTGACTCCGGGCTTCCGACAAAAATCACTCGCCCCCATGTTGCAGGCCGATGCATGTCCACGACGCCCTGCGGGGACCAAACCCAGTTATCTTCGCGGGTTCCCGTCGGGGTACGATATTTGAGCCCGACAGTTTCCACGGGCCACTGCACGCGAGAGAAGTTCATTCTCCAGATGTCGCCCTCGGCGGGAATCTGCAGTGGAGCAACGGCCACGGAGGAGGCGACAGCATTCTCCGACTGCTCCTGTATCAGCACTTCATAGCCGCGAATCTTTGACCCGTCTCGAACCGCTCGCCGAATGGGTTGAGAAGTCTCATGGAGAGACTGCAGCCCTGACCACGGAATTTCTATTTCTACCGACCAGCCTGCGTCAGCAGTGCGAGGATCGTTGAGACTGCCGTCGATATGCACGGCTGTCCGAAGCCCCTGTATTGACCAGCCGTCGTCGGCCTGACCTCCATCGCTGTAAGGCCGGGGCAGGCGAAGATCCCAAATGGTGTTCAGAGCGTTGACTTCCAGTTCCCCATAATTGAGGCCATCACCATCCGGGTCAATGAAGACTTCGAAGTCGTTGTCATGAAACACGACAGAGTCGCGCCCACGTATGGAGCCGCGAACGTCGGGCTCCTGCAGTTCTGCGGCAATATAGAGTGCGTGTGTATCCCACAGCATTTTCATTCGAGTCCGAAACATTGGCCGTGGTCGGGTCGGGCCCTCAATGTCTACGAAGTCCTCGCTCCATGTCGCCAGATCCCATACTGCCTCTGAGATCCGACCGTCGATCTGCACCGTACCGCTGCGTGCGAACGTGGGTAGACGGACACAGTTGCAGGATCGAACGCTGGGCGCTGTCGGCACGGCAGTCTGAGGAGTTGGACTGGCAGTTGAGTTCTGTGGAACACTTGCCGACGTGTCCGTTTGAGGAGTCGGATT
>JBJTOP010000404.1:0-17049 GCA_046074645.1 Planctomycetaceae bacterium
CCCACATATCCAGCTGACTGGGGCCGCCAAACAGGAAGATAAACACACACGACCCTCGCTCCGACGATCCCGCGGAACACGTCCCGGCTGAAGCCGAACGAAGAGACAGCAACCGGGACAAAGAAAGTCCCTGAAGCGTCAACCCGCCGATTCGCATGAGCTCTCGACGGTTCATTGTGCGGCCACGTGATTCGGAAAGCTGCAGGGAGAGCATGCCGTTCCTTTCGTTGATGCAGAGTCGAACAGTTTACCCCGCAGAGACAGTGGATGCCAGGTTTGCACCGCGGGACCCCCAACTTTTCAGCGATGTTCCATGCTGGTACTTGACAGACATGCGGAGTACGAGTGTAGAATTACCCTGGGTAATTCTCTGTTGCGACAGCTTCAGAACACGTTCTCGACCGAATGCATTCAACAGGACAGAACCATGGCGAAGTATGATTTTTTGCCCAAAGGTATCAATCGCATCAGAAGAAGAATTGGCAGAGTGATAACCCGAAAGCACCTGCCCGACTTTGTCTACAGGCTGGATAGTCGAACACCTGATCTTGTCCGAGCGGTCGGATTTCAGCCATGGAATGCCGGAGGGACGATTTCAATTCTGGAGCACGTCAACAATTCGTTTGCCGAGGGTGATAAGGCCGGCCAGCAGACCAAGTACGAGAGCCAGTGGGTTTCGACATGCGGCTATGGAATGCTCAAACACCTCGATCCCGTCTTCGCAAATCAGATTCTCCAAACGTTCGTTTACAGAATCGACACGGCTAAATCGCTTGAAAATGGCGGTCATTTCTATGACGTCAATGATCTGTTCGACAAAGCAGGAATTGACAGGCCCTACGCTACACAACGGGAATGGATTAAAGACGGGGGAATTCCTGCAATCGCCATCGTCGCGTACATGCCGGGAAGAGACTATTTCTCCCAGTTGAAACAATTCTGCGCGCCCGATGAAGATCGGTTAACCATGTGGCAGGTATTCTGAGAACAAAGTCGGACGCTTCAGTTGCCTCGCCGCAACGGTGCCGCAAAGGTGCCATGCACCTTTACGGAAATCGCCAGTGTTTTTACTGCTGGTGATGCACTGCGGTGCGCACCCGTGCAGGTGGCGAGTCTGGAACTTTGACAGGTGTGTTGGCAGTCACGTTTTGCCCGCGGACTGCTGTCTGGCAGCTGAAAAAGTACCGGGGGCACTGGATTCGCCAGGCGAACACAAGCCCGCCCTCCATCGTGTTTCGGCCTGAGCTTGACGGCCACAAGGCGTGCGGAACGTGCTGATCACCTCACGGTGCACGCACCGAAACCAACCCGCACCCAGAGAATTCGTCACCGCAGACCCACAGGCAGCCCAACAGACGTGCGAAACGGGGCAAACTGGAAGGCAACAAAAAAAAACTGAGTTTCAAGAACCCAGTGTTTTTCGCGGTTTTTCAGTTCAATTCGCTTCCCTTACGGGAAACTAAGTGGGCGATACAGGACTCGAACCTGTGACCCCTACCATGTCAAGGTAGTGCTCTAACCAACTGAGCCAATCGCCCTGATGCACCCGTTGGCTGTCGGCCTTCCGGGTGCGGGGAGTTTAGCTGCTGTGGTGGGGAAAAGCAAATTCCGGCGACTGGATTTTGGATCGTGGGGAAGGAGATTGGTTTGCGGGTATGGATTTTGTGTTGGGATCGGTGTGGTCGATGGAATCAGATATCCGAACGACAGCCGGGGTGCAGGGCAATGCTCACGCAGCCGTGACTGGCCTGGGCAGCGGTGGCGGACCAGTCGGCGAGGTAGCCGCGGCGGACTGAATTGAGAACTGGGTGGCGATGCTCGGCGCGGCGTTTTTCGAATTCGGAAACGGAGACATCCACGTGGATGGTGCCAGCCAGCAGATCGAAGCTGATCTCGTCGCCGTCCCGGACGAATGCAATTGGTCCGCCGACAATGGCTTCGGGGGCACAATGGACACCAATCGCACCATGGGAAACCCCGGAAACGCGAGCGTCTGAGATGAAGGCAATTTTTCCGTCGAGTTCAGGTACGGCGAGGGCGGCGGTGGCGATGAGCACTTCGGGCATGCCACTGGCAACCGGGCCCAGATAGCGGAGTACGATGACGCTGCCCGGGGTGATCCGCCGCTCTTCCACAGCGCGTACGATTTCGCGTGGGTCGTTGAAGCACAGGGCCTTTCCGGAAAAGGCTGGGTGCTTCATGCTGGACACCTTGAAGACGATGCCTTCGGGTGCAAGATTCCCGAAACAGACCTGCATATCGGCAAACGGTTTATAGCAGTTTTCTCGAGTGACCAGCAGATCCTGTCCGGCTGGCGGGGGTGGCACGTCACGGAGATTTTCTTCGAGTGTCTGTCCAGTGACGGTCATGCAGGACCCGTCCAGCAGTCCGGCATCAAGGAAGTGTTTCAGGAGCACCGGAGTGCCACCGATGCGATGCAGATCGACCATGGTTCGCGAGCCTCGGGGAGCAAAGCTGCAGAGCACCGGGGTCGCTCGGAAGATCTCCTGCAGATCCCGCAGAGTGAAATCGACTCCTGCTTCGCGGGCCAGTGCGAGGATATGGAGCACTCCGTTGGTGGAACCGCCTGCGGCAGCGATTGTCACGGCAGCGTTTCGGAAAGCTGCTTTGGTCAGGATGTCGCGGGGACGCAGGTTGCGCTGCAACAGATTCAGCATGGCCGTTCCCACCTGCCGACACTCAGCCTTCTTCAGCGGATCTTCAGCCGGAATCGAACTGCTGGCCGGAAGCATCAGGCCGATCGCCTCCATGGCGAGGCCCCACGTGTTGAACGAAGCAGCAATCCCGCAGCCCCCTGGTCCCGGGCAGGCTCGTCGGATAATCTCTGAAGATTCTTCCTGGGTCATTGCACCGACCGAGGCGGCTGCCTGCGAATCGTAGACGTCAAGGATTGTGATGTCCTTTCCCTTCCAGCATCCCGGCATGATTGTGCCGCCACTCACCAGAAGCCCTGGATAGTTGGTCCGGGCCAGTGCCATTGCAAAGCCAGGACCGTTTTTGTCGCAATTATGCAGACCGATCAGCCCATCGTAGCAGTGGGCCGTGACCACACATTCGGCACTGTTGGCAATCAGATTTCGTGAAGGCAGACTTGCATTTCCGCCTTCGTGCCCCTGCGAAATGTTATCGCTGACGGCGGCAGTACCGAAAGGGAAGCCGAGTAGCCCGGCTTCGCGGCAGCCGGCCGCGATTTCCTGGGCCAGCTGGTAGGCGTGTATGTTACAGGTGTTGCCATCAAGGAGCGGTACGCCGATTCCAATCTGAGCCCGGCTGAAGTCTTCTTCCGTCATTCCAATCGCATAATAAAAGGCGGTGATGCCTTTTTGCCATCCATGGGTGAGAGAGTTGCTGTTCCAGTTGAGCATGGCGGGTGACCTGAAGTGGACAGAGGTGGCGAAAGCAGGCGGACGCGTGCGACGGCGTGGGGAGGATAACGGCTGCCCGGGGTATTCAGCGAGTGAGCGTGGAGGGAGGCTTGCGGATTTTTTGCCGGGAGAAGCCAGTTCAGAGTCGATCGCGGACTCCGCCTGTTTTTCAGACCGCACCGGCTCGATTGCTACCCCGCGCAGGCTGATCGCGTTATTCTGCCGAGCAGGGAGTCTCCGATATGTCCCGGCAGGAGCAGAGGCATGGCCAGAATTCAGCGTCCGACAAGTCCATTCGAACCAGGGTCGGCCGAAGCTGGCAGCCCGGGGGCCTCCGTAACCGACAGCGGTTCGGCCATTCCTCCGTGGACCGTCGGCCAACTTCCCGCCCCGAAACCACTGGGACTGCGCAACCTTGCGGGGCTCATCGGGCCCGGAATCGTGATGTGCGGCATCCAGATCGGCGGCGGCGAATGGCTGCTGGGGCCTGATGTGACTGCAAAATATGGCGGATCACTGATGTGGATTGCCACCGTCGCGATCCTCACGCAGGTGTTCTATAACCTCGAATGTGGCCGATATGCGCTTTACTGCGGTGAACCGGTGTTCACGGGGTTCATGCGTCTGGCCCCGGGACCGCTCTTCTGGATGTCCGTCACCGCGCTGCTCAGCCTGACTTTTCTGATCCCCGGCTTATCCACGAATGCCGCTGTGCTGCTGGCGACAGTCTGGCTGGACCGCCCCCCGACTCCAGCCGATGCCACCCTTGTGAACAGTCTTGCACTTGCCTGCCTTGCTCTGGTGGTCCTGCCGGTACTGGCTGGTGGCAAGGTCTACAACATGCTCCAGCTGATCATGACGGCCAAAGTCACAGTGGTGCTGGGCTTCTGTTTTTTTCTGGGTGTCATGTTTGTCAGTCGTCTGGGCTGGCAGAGCGTTTTCGGGGGCTTTCTGCGATTTGGCGATGTGCCGGTAAATCTGGCGGACGGGACCGAGGGAATTGACAACGTGTTTACGTCGCTGTGGAGTACCGGGGCACTGCCAGCGATTTCGCTGGCAAACATCGCCACGCTGGGGGCCTTCGCCGGGTATGCCGGTGGCGGCGGTCTGTCGAATTCGGCTTATGGCAATTTCGTTCGCGACAAGGGTTGGGGGATGGGCAGTCAGGTCGGAGCGATTGCAAGTGCCGTTGGAGGCCACGAAATTACTCTCAGCCACACTGGGAAGGTCTTTGAAATCACGGAAGAATCGCTGAAGTCATGGCGGGGCTGGTGGAGGTACATTCTGGCCGACCAGTGGCTGGTCTGGGTTCCAGGCTGCTTCATGGGCATGGGGCTTCCGGCGCTCATGTCAATCGAATTCGCTAAGAATTCGCCGATGTACGGCAAAAACCTTGAATATTCCCAGCCACTGATCGCCGCCGATGGAATCCTGCACACGGCATCCCTTGGCAGCTGGGCTCCCGTTCTTTGGGGGCTCTGCATTTTCACCGGCCTTATGGTGTTCATGCCCAGTCAGATGGCCATCGTCGATGACTTCGCCCGCCGCTGGACTGATATCCTCTGGAGCGGAAGTCGACGCATCCGAAATTCCATGCAGGATCATCAGGCGCGACAGGTGTACTATGGAATCCTGGTGCTTTATGTGATCTGGACCTTCCTTGTGGCCATCGTCATGCTGGCTGAACCAGATGCTCCCAAAGTCATGGTGACAATCATCGCCAACGTCAACAACCTCGCCCTTGCCACCACGTCATTCCTGATCCTCTGGATCAACTGCCGACTGCTTCCCCGCCCCCTGCGTCCCCGCTGGTATTCCTGTGTGGGGCTCGTCAGCTGTGGTGTATTTTACACCGCGCTTTCGTGGCTCTATTTTCAAGCAAAAATCCTGCCGATGTTCCGTGGCTGAGATCCATTTCAGGATCCAGTGGCTACGGCAGAATCTGTGACACCACGCGTCCGTGCACGTCTGTCAGACGGCGGTCGATGCCGGAGGTGCGAAAGGTGAGTCGCTTGTGGTCGATTCCCATCAGATGCAGAATGGTTGCGTACAGATCGTGGCAGGTGGTGCGGCCCTCAGCGGTTTGGTAGCCCAGTTCATCGCTGAGTCCGTGAGTGACGCCGCGTTTGATTCCGGCTCCGGCCAGCCATGTGACGAACGTACCGCGGTTGTGGTCGCGTCCGACGCTGCCCTGAGCGAACGGCGTGCGGCCGAATTCGGTACTCCAGACCAGCAGGGTGTCTTCAAAGAGTCCGCGCTGCATGAGGTCGCTGAGCAGTGCGGCGGTGGGCTGATCGACGCTGCGGGCAATGGGCGGGAGTTCGTTCTGGATGCTGCCGTGGTTATCCCAGTTGTTCGCGGCACCCTGTGGGCCGCTCCAGACCTGCACGAAGCGGGTCCCGCGTTCAATGAGTCGTCGTGCGAGCAGACAGCGGCGGCCGAAATCGGCGGTCTCCGACTGATCGAGACCGTAGGCCGACTGAGTCTGAGCAGATTCGCGGGAAATATCGAAGGCTTCAGGGGCGGCCAGCTGCATTCCCGCAGCAAGTTCCGCAGCGGCAATGCGGGATTCCAGAAGAGTTTCGCCGGGACGCTGCCGGGCGTGTTCCTGATTGATGTCCCGGAGCAGTCGCTGGGTGGCCGCATCGGCGTCTCCGCGAGCGAAGCCGTAAACGGGATCCGCTTCGAGGTCAGCGATGGGCGGATTGCGAGAGGCGTCCACCAGCGTTCCCTGGTGACGGGATGGCAGGAATCCAGCGCTGAAATTGCCCTTCTGGTTGTAAGGAAGGCCGCGCGGATCAGGCAGAACAACAAAGGCCGGCATGTTCTCTGAAAGGCTGCCCAGCGCGTAGGAGACCCACGCACCAAAACAGGGAAATCCCGGCAGCATGAAGCCCGTGTTCATCATGTAGCTGGCCGGCCCGTGGACGTTGGTACGCGTCGTCATGGCCATCAGAAACGCAGGTTCGTCGATCACCTTTGCCTGTTGCGGAAACACGGAACTGACCCAGCGGCCTGTTTCGCCATATTGCTGAAACGTGAACGGGCTCTTCATTACCGCGCCCGCCGGGGCCGTAAAACCTTCCGGTTTTTCCTTGGGGCCGAGCGACTTGCCGTGCTGACGCTCCAGCTCCGGCTTGTAGTCAAATGTGTCCATGGGACTGGCCCCGCCATTCATGAACAACTGAATCACTCGCTTCACACGCGCAGGATGGTGCAGGCCGGCTGAGATGACGGTGGAACCGGCTTCGTCACCTGCAGCAAAGAGATGGGCCAGCGGCAGCAGTCCAAAGCCGCCGCCGGCGTGCTGCAACAGATTGCGGCGACTGACGGGGCACACAGAAGCGGCCTGACCCGGGGCTGCGGGACCAGTGCAGGGATGGACGGTTTGCGGTGGGGCTGGGCGAGGCATGTCGAGCTTCTGCGGGAAGAAGGAGGAAGCTGCGGGGCAGGCTGAAGTATCTTCGGAAGTTCGGCAAAATGCGCCGGAAAAACGGTGAAAAGGCTGCCAGTCCGCATTTTTCCGGAATGCCGCGATTCCCATGGCCGCATCTGCCGCCAGCCAACTGGACTCCAAAGATCGGCCGCAAGCCGATAGACTCCCAACACAGCTCAATCCCCCCGAAACAACTTTCACTGGTCACACAGGCACGGAAGCCATGAAGATCCGGTCCCGAATTCTCAATGTTCTCCTGTCCTTCGCGGCCACGCTGCTCCTGCGAATGCTCTTTCTGACCGTTCGCATTCGCCACTTTCACGTCGCCCCCGACGGCACCCCCTACAAGCGTCCGCAGGGCCGCGTGCGGTACACATTCTCGATGTGGCACGACCAGATTGTGATGGCCGTTTTTTCACAGAGAACATGGAATCTGGCTGGTCTCATCAGCCAGCATCGCGATGGCGGATACCTCGCGGATTCTGTCCGTCTGGCCGGAATTCAACCGGTCCGCGGAAGCACCAGTCGCGGTGGTATGGAAGCCGTTCGCGAAATTCTCAGCCTTCCCGACCTGCATCTGGCAATGACTCCCGACGGCCCCCGCGGGCCGCGCCGACAGATGAAGGATGGAATTCTCTACATCGCCTCCCGATCCGAACGTCCGCTCGTGCCCGCCGGGATGGCCACCGGAAATGCATGGCACTTCCCCGGAAGCTGGACCGACCTGACCATTCCCAAACCATTCTCAACGGCCGTGATGATAGCCGGAACACCGGTGACGCTCCCACAGGATCTTGATCGTGAACAAATGCCCGCCTGCAGCGCAGCTCTGATGGCGGAAATGCAGCGGCTGGATCAGCTTGCTGAACGCATTCTGCACGGCGATGAATCCGCCGTCGCCGAAATCGATCGCTCGAATGATCCCGAATACTTTCGCCTCCAAATCAGCCTCAACACGCCTCCCCAAACCCGCGCTGCCTGAACTCACAGAGGCCGGAAAACTGCAACGGGACAATTCCAGTCAGCTCCATTCAGCCTGCTGGCCACGAATGGCCGCAATCCCGCCGACCACTGACCGCACCCAGCCAGAACCAGGCCTCCGCTGCCAGCTGACCTGTGGTCGGCTGCAGCTGCACCGTTCGCCTGGCATACAGCCCTTCCGACACTCCCTCGGCTTCATCCAGTCGCCGCAGAACGTCTGCAGTCACCGCGTAAAGCTCGCCCTGTATCTCAAGACCCTCCGGCCATTCCACAAGTCCCGGATAACTGCCGAGATCAAACAGGCGGTACAGTGGCTGAGTGTCCGCCGGACCCAGATACTCAGCCGATCGCAGCAAATGGTGCAGCGCATAGCCACGCTTGAGCGAACCGTAGACAAAGATGACGGACGATGTCATGGGAATGGCACGCTGAAGAACAGGGGACGTGCGGCGAAAGAAACATAAAAGATTACGACTGCGAACGCAGGCTGTCAATCACCGGCAACCATGCAGCCAGTCATCGCACTTCAGTGCATCATCGCAGTTTGGCCGCCTCGCTTCGCGCCGCTGCTGCTGCGTCGGGTTCGTTCAGCTTCTCACAGCACCGGGCGAGTGTGTCCAGCATTTGTTTCAGGAATGCGGTATCGAGCGGACGAGTGGGATTGTTCTTGATCCAGTCACGCTGCAGCGGGATCGCCTGCTCCAGCGCAAGTCGCGCTTCACTGAATTTGCCATGGTGAAAGTCCAGCTGAGCGACGTGTTCGAGCAGTTCGGCGTGATTGCGTTCGCGAATTGTATTCACAGGTTCGCGTTCGCGGACTTCCGAATTGATCGCCAATGCCTCGCGATAAAATGGTTCAGCCTCGAGGATCCGTCCGACGACAGCGTGCATGTGTCCCAGCGAATGCAGGGAATCGAGGAGCTCGATGCGGAATTGAAGATGCCCCGGGCTCCTTTCAGAGATTTTCCGAGCATCCTCAACCCAGTCCCTGCCGGTGGCCAGGGCGTCGGCAATAGCTCCCGTTTTTAACTGCAGATCCACCACGCGATCTCGACTTGCAAACGCCACGAGCCGGTAATCGTGAACCGTCGGATAGTCAACATTCAGCGAACGACGCAAGCCGAGAGCAGCGATGTGCTCCCGAAGGGCCTGACCGATGCGGCCATCCAGTTCATGCATTCGTGCCTGATTGAAGAGGACACCCGCTTTGCGGTGTGTCAGCCTCGGAGTGGGGCCGAAACGCTGTTCAATGGTGTTGAAAACAGCCGCAGCTGCCTTGTATGCCTGTGCGGCTTCTTCGAATCGTTCGAGGCCCACAAGGGTCACACCCAGATTGGAGTGCAGATCGGCAAGCTGCACTCGCCTCGCCACCGATGCCTCAGGCAGGGAGTCAGACTGTTCGCACAGACGAATTGCTTCCCGCAGCAGCGCCGCTGCTTCGTCGCAGCGATTGTTTTTACCAAGCATCGCCGCAAGCGAGGAACGCACATCGACGGCTGCATATCGCGCTGCCGTCGTTTCTGCAGCGGGAAAATCCGCGATGATCCGTTCGAGCGTCGTGAGAGATTCCCTCAGCTGCGATTCTGCTTCCGCAGCCGCATTTCTCCGCTGCTCACTGATGTTTCCCTGTTCCTGCAGTGACATCGCCAGCACCAACGCCATGTCACGACTCACATCAGAACGCGGAGCGACCTTTGGCAGCGTTACCTGAAGCAGTGCAATCGAGTTAGTGAGCAGTTCGACGGCCGTTTGCCATTCACCCAGAAACACATGCTGCTCGGCGAGCGCAAGATTGACCTGTGCGAACTTCAGCACCGATTCCGGCGATGTTTCGCGGTCAGGCTGCAGCTGCTGTGCGAGCTGCCGATAGAAGGGGAGCGGTTGTGTGAGCAGCCGCGTGCGAAGTTCCGTCAGTTCCGCAGAATTCTGCAACAGCGGCTCTTCAGCGATCGCTGACCGAAATTTGTCCACCGCAACGATCGCCATCTGTTCCCGCGATTCCGCCCTCTGCCGTTGCGCCTCTGCATGAGCTCGCGCGGCCTGAATTCGCTGCTGCTGCTGCTTGTTGTCTTCGAGTGCCGTTGTGAGCTGCGACTGACGGGACTTCATGGTTCGCGTGTAGTCCGCCTGCAGCATGACGAGCAGAATCAGCGCGGGAATACTGATCAGCAACGCTCCTGTTCCAACGGCCGCAATCGTTTTATGCCGCAGCAGCCAGCGGCGAAATCTGGCTGTCAACGGTTCAACCCACGCCTGCACAGGCTCGTCCGACAGCCAGCGTTCGAGTTCGACAGCAAACGCGGACGCAGAAGAATATCGCTGCTGCGGAACCGTCTGCATGGCCCGCAGGCAGATTGCCTCCAGCGCCCGCGGAGCCTCGGGATTGAGCGCCCGCGGAGGCGGAAAACGACCGGCCGCCACTCGCTCCACCAACTGCTCGGGACTGCTGGAATCTGCCGTCGAAAATGGAGCACGGCCCGTCAAAAGACTGTAGAGGATGGTGCCCAGCGAGTAGACGTCGGCGGATGGGTTCACAACCGAATTGTGCAGGCCCAGCTGCTCCGGAGAAGCATAGCCGGGCGTCCCAATTCCACTGGTACCCGGCGTCTCACTCGTATCGCATGCGGCGGTAAAGCGGCTGATGACCGCTGACTTTTCAACTGCAGGTTCAATCTCGATCAGCCGGGCAAGGCCCCAGTCAACCACCAGCGTCTCACCATAGGCACCCAGCAGAATATTGGCAGGCTTCAGATCCCGATGAATCACCCCGCGACTGTGCGCATAGGCCATCGTGTTGCAGACATCAACCAGACGTCGCACCAGCCGACGCAGTCCGGTTGTGTATTCCGAAGACGGCGTCTTCCCGGGATCATGCAGCTCTCGAATGCTGTCGTGCAATGTTCCCGTGCGGTCCCCGCGAATCAGTCGCATCACGTAATAAGGCCGACCGCATTCCCGTTCCCCCCTCGCATACACAGGAATGATTCCTGGGTGTTCCAGCTGGGCTGTGATTTCGGCTTCCCGCAGAAAACGACTGCGATAGCGATGATCGTCGGCCGCGCTGCTGCGAATTTCCTTGAATGCCACATCCCGCTGAAGCTCTTCGTCCCTCGCAATCGAGACTTCACCCATGCCGCCACGTGCCAGCGGCTCAAGCACCACAAAGCGACCATTGATGGCCGTGCTCCCCGTGACTTGCTCCTCCGCCAGCTCCGTGTGCACGCGCTGAAGTTCTTCCAGCGCCATCACTCGGTCCGATTCAGAAAACTCATTCGCAAGCTGCGACAATTGCGGACGCTCGCCCCGCTGATACGCAGCTTCATACCGCTGGCAGACTTCCATCAGCCTCCGCCAGACAGCAAGTTCACGCAGCCTCCGCTCCACTTCACTGTGCTCAGGCTCGAAATCATTCATCCTTCAGGTGCACCTCCCAAAGCAGACGGATGAGCCGCAGCTTTTGGCTCACAAGCGATGTTCGACGTTTAAGCTGCCTCGCGATTTGTTCGTTCGACTGCCCCTCCAGCTTCCACAGAGCAATCTCACGCAGCTCCCCCGTGGTGTCCTCTCTGTCCAGCAGTTGCATCAGAAACATCAGCTGGTCCGATGCGTCCACCAGTTCTGCAGACACGTCCCCGCCCCGAGTCCGCTTGTGCTGAGCCTCCGCGAGCGATATCTGCTGGAGCGGCTGGAAACGCTTTTGGGCGGTTGTCCTCTCCGCAAGATTGCGGCTGCGGTTGAGCGTACAGGTGACAAGCACTCGCCAAAGACTTTCGCGGTCGTCGAGTTCCGGAAAGTCGCCGCGGCGAGCGGCTGCACAAAACCCGTGAAATGCACTGAGCGCAACGTCCTCGCCGTCGGCCGCGGCGCTGGTCAAACGCCGCACCCGACTGTTCGCAAGCCGCACCATCCGTTGAAAATAACGCCGCCATAGAAACTCCACCGCCGCTGCATCGCCGTTGGCAAGCAATTCAAGCCAGCGAGTGACGGAGCCTGGATTTTCGTCGTTCATGTCCTGTGGTCCTTGCACGCCAGAACTACCCCCGCTGCGCTCGAACAGAAAAACCAGGGTGCGTCATTCCCGATTCCTGCAGGTGAGAATCGGGTGGCACGCGGGGAACTGGGCGGCCCGGAACTGAGCAAACAAAAAACGAACAGCCGGAGCCTTGTGAAAAAGCTCCGGCTGCCGTGATTAGGAATGATCTCACTGGCTATTTCTTCTCGAACTCCGCATCGATCACGTCATCGTTGCCGCCAGTACTGCTTCCGGGCTGCGGGCCCGGTTGACCGCCTGCGGGACCGGCCTGCATAAACTGAGCAAGTCCCTGAGCGGCCTGGGTGAGCTCGCCGACGGCCGAGCGAATGGCGGCAGGATCGCTGCCCTCCGATGCCGCTTTAACCTTCTGGATGGAACCTTCAACAGCAGCTTTCGATGCAGCATCCAGCTTGTCGCCGTGTTCGCGAAGCGTTTTTTCCGTCTGATAGACGATGTTGTGAGCTTCGTTGCGGGCGGTCGCAAGTTCCTGTTTGCGGCGGTCTTCGTCAGCGTGCGCTTCCGCATCCCGCCGAATCCGCTCGATCTCCTCCTGAGACAGACCACTCGACTGCTTGATCTGCACCGAATGCTGCTTGCTGGTGGCCTTGTCCCGAGCAGACACGCTGAGAATGCCGTTGACGTCAATGTCGAATTTGACTTCGATCTGAGGAACTCCGCGGGGAGCAGGCTTGATGCCGTCAAGAGTGAACTCGTCGAGCAGTCGGTTGTCACCGGCCATGCGTCGCTCACCCTGAAACACGCGAATCGTCACCGCCGGCTGATTGTCCGCTGCTGTGGAGAACGTCTCTGTCTTCGTCGTTGGGATCGTGGTGTTGCGTTCCACCAGCACCGTCATGATGCCACCTTCGGTTTCAAGCCCAAGCGACAACGGTGTGACGTCAAGCAGAACAACGTCCTTCACGTCTCCGGCGATGATGCCACCCTGAATCGCCGCTCCCAGCGAGACCACCTCGTCCGGATTGACGCCCTGATGGGGATCCTTGCCGAAAAGGTCCTTCACCAGCCGCTGCACTTTGGGGACACGGGTTGAACCGCCGACGAGTACCACCTCGTGAATGTCGGAAGCCTTGAGTTTTGCGTCTTTGAGAGCGTTCAGCACGGGCTGACGGCAACGTTCGACAAGAGGATCAATCAGCTGCTCGAACTTCGATCGCGTAATGCTCAGTTGCAGGTGCTTGGCACCCGTCGCATCCGCAGTGATGAACGGCAGATTGATGTCCGTGGTTTGCTGCGTGGAAAGTTCCTTCTTCGCTTTCTCTGCGGCCTCGCGGAGTCGCTGCAGGGCCATCGGGTCCTTCCGCAGGTCGATGCCATGCTCTTTCTGGAATTCGCCGGCAATGTAATCGATGAGCGTCTCATCGAAGTCGTCGCCGCCAAGATGCGTGTCGCCGTTGGTGCTGAGCACTTCAATCAGTTCGTTCTCAACTTCCAGGATCGACACGTCAAAAGTGCCGCCACCGAGGTCGAACACACAAATCTTCTCTTCCCTCTTCCGCTCCAGGCCATAGGCCAGCGCGGCGGCCGTCGGTTCGTTGATGATACGCGCCACCTCGAGCCCCGCAATCTGGCCGGCGTCTTTGGTGGCCTGACGCTGTGCATCATTGAAATAAGCGGGAACGGTGATGACTGCCTTGCTCACCTTGTGACCCAGGTAGTTCTCGGCGGCTTCCTTGAGCTTCCGCAGGACGAGCGCGGAAATCTCTGGGGGGGTGTATTCTTTGCCGTGAACGTTGACCCTCACGTAGTCAGCTGTGCCGCCGACCACACGGTACGGCACCAGCTTCTCTTCAGATTCCACTTCACGGTGCCGACGACCCATGAAACGCTTGATGGAGTAAATCGTGTTCTGGGGATTGGTGACAGCCTGCCGCTTGGCAGGTTCGCCAACAAGCGTCTCACCCTTGGAAGTGAATGCGATGACGCTGGGAGTCGTGCGGCTGCCCTCCTGATTGGCGATCACTCGCGATTCACCACCCTCCATGATCGACACGACGGAATTGGTTGTGCCCAGGTCAATGCCGATGATCTTTTCGCCGGAGACAGCCATGACAGGAATCCTTTGATGCGTTCGCCCGCGACCGGTTAAACTGCAAATGCAGGCGAGTCTACGTGATGGGGTGGGTTGAGGAACGAAAACCGGCAACGTTCAAAAGTGGCGGGCCGTGTAAGCCTGTCACAAAAATTTGCTGGAAAGGATTGCTGCACATCCTGTGCCGCAATGTTGCTGTTCGACGCAAGACGTTGTATTCCATATGTTTATGCAAAGCATCAGAGATTCCGCGAGAATCGAGTGGTCGAAACTGGCAGGAATGACCTCCTCCCCACACGCCGGAGGCTGCCATTGTGGCACAATGGCTTGCTGACTGGCGGGGTGCCATATTGGCACCCCGCTGGCGGTGGACTCGTCAGTTCCACTCCAGGTGCCATGCACCCTAAGGCATGCGCCTGAGCGGTTGGGCGGAAGCCCCCGGCTATGTTTCGCACCGAAGGTGCCCGCACTGGCGAGGGCGTTGGTCAAGTGTTTGCAGCGTCCCTTTGCCCGCATGCTGCCGCCATGCGGCTGAGTTTGCAAGCGGTTGGGCGGAAGCCCCCGGCTATGTTTCGCACCGAAGGTGCACGCACTGGCGAGGGCGTTGGTCAAGTGTTTGCAGCGTCCCTTTGCCCGCAGGCTGCCGCCATGCGGCTGAGTTTGCGAGCGGTTGGGCGGAAGCCCCCGGCTACGTTTCGCACCGAAGGTGCCCGCGCCGGCGAGGGCGTTGGTGAAGCGTTTGCAGGGTCCCTTTGCCCGCAGGCTGCCGCCATGCGGCTGAGTGTGCGAGCGGCTGGGCGACTGAACTTAAAGGCTTCAGGTGCATGGCACCTTTGCGGACCGAGCATGGCACCTTTACGGACCAGGCAGATGCAGCCAGCAGCGCTGGAGGAACGAACCACATCCGCGCACACACAGGTAAATGAACTGGCTCTGACACGATATTCTGGTTTTCCTAAGTGCGTTGCTCCTTCTCCTTTCTCCGAACTTTTCTCCGAACTTTCCTCCGAACTTTCCTCCGAACTTTCCTCCGAACTTTTTTGAGCGAGTCCCTCGATGTTTACAGGCCGGGAGAGCGTTCTAAGCACAAACCCGTTACGATCGAAGAAGATGTGTTCCGCGCCCGTTGTGCACCTGCAAATAGCCCCGACCTGGCTTCACGAATTTTTGCGATGCAGCCGACTTCCCAAACTCAGGATTCTTCAAGTCCGCCCAGAGAGCCCATTCGCGAATACTCGCTTCCCCTTTTTTTCAGCCCGACTGCAGCCGCCGCGTTTTACGGACGCCACGGGGGGAGTCATACCAGTGGATAAACCGGTCCACAACCCGTGGGCGGCTTGACACTTCGGGTGGCGGTTACTACAAGGCGTGCTGCGGTAATTTCAGTGAGACGACGGACGTACCTGAACCTTCGACGGGAGGGTTCCGTTCTGTCCGCGTCCGGGCGGGTTCTTTGGCAGGCTTGTTCGTCAGGGGACGTATTTCCCCGGTTCTGACCGCTCACTGGAGTTTCATTGCCAAGAGCGAGGACTGGGCTGGCCGATGTCGAAGAAAGACTCTGCGAAGTCATCTGTGAAAACTGTGAAAAAGGTTGCAAAAAAAGTCCCGGCAGCGCCAGCTCGCGTTCGCCCGGGCTCGCGCAATTCCGGTTCAGCGTCTGCTGCAGGCAAGGCGTCCGCAAAAACTCACAGCAAAGCCAGATCAGGCTCCCGCGTTGCAGTGGCCAAAAAGCCCGCGGCTGCTCCCGCGCCTGCCACATCAACCCGATCCCGCCCCAAGACTTCTCAGCCTTCCTCTCCGGCTTCATCCGCCCCGCCCTCCGCCACCGTCGCAGCGTCGCTTCCGCCGGAAATCGAGCTCGCCCGCATCGACGAACAGCTTGTCGGTCTGCTGAACCGCCGCGTCGTTCTGTACCTCGAAAAAATGAAAGGGGCCCACCCGGCATCCCGCATTTCTCTGGGGGATCTCGATCAGCAGCAGGTCTGGCACGCCGTGGATCGGGTCAACCAGGGACCGCTCAACCCCACCGAACTCCGATCCATCCTGCGACCTCTCCTCAGCGCCGGGCGTCATCGAGTCAAACAGGTGCGAGTGGCCTATCTCGGCCCCCCCTACAGCTTCACTCATCAGGCAGCCATTTCGCGATTCGGAGAATCGGCGGATCTGGTGCCTGTCAGCACCATCGCCACAGTCTTCGAAGAGGTCAATCGGGGGCACGTGGACTTTGGAATTGTGCCGATCGAAAACAGTACCGACGGGCGCATCGTTGACACACTCGACATGTTCACTCGCCTGCCCCTGCGAATCTGCGGTGAAGTGCTCGTGCACGTGCACCACAACCTCCTCGCTCGCTGCGATCGCAGTGAAATTACGGAAATCTACAGCAAGCCTCAGGCGCTGTCCCAATGTCGCGACTGGCTCTCCCGCAATATGCCTCAGGCCCGACTCATCGAAGTCACCAGCACCTCCACCGCCGCTCAACTGGCACGCGACAAGCCCAACGTCGCCGCTGTCGCAAGTCGCCAGGCTGCCATCCAGTATGATGTGCCGATCGTGGCCGAGTGCATCGAGGATAACCAGAATAACGTAACACGGTTTGCTGTCATCGGAGACGCCGTGGCAGATCAAACCGGTTCGGATCGCACCGCTGTGCTGCTCCAGATTCCCCACAAACCAGGATCGCTCTCCGAGGCACTCGAACCCTTCCGCCGAAACAAGGTCAACCTCACCTGGATCGAATCGTTCCCGCTCAGGCAACCCGCTGTCGGATACCTCTTCTTTCTTGACTTTGAAGGTCACGTGTCCGAACCGCGGATAAAGAAAACCATCCGCGAACTGGAGGCGCTCCCCCCGGATCGTCTGGAAATTCTCGGATCATACCCCCGCAGCGAACCCTCTCGGTGATTTAACCCGGCTCCCGGCCTCTCGATTCAATATCCCCTCGTTCAAAGGCACACCCCAACCATGCGTCGGTTTCTGATCGCCGGAAACTGGAAGATGAACACAATTCGCCGCTCCGCCGTCGACCTTGCAGGTGAACTGGCTGCCGTTGCCGCCTGCGAAAACTCCGGCGTCGAAGTGCTCGTCTGCCCCCCATTTCCCTACCTTCTCCCAGTCGCCGAACGAATCTCCGGCAGCGCCGTCCGGCTCGGTGCTCAGAACG
>JBJTOP010000405.1:0-15291 GCA_046074645.1 Planctomycetaceae bacterium
CGAACCTGTACTGAGCTGGCGACGCTGTGCTTTGGCCAGGGACTTTATCAGGATGGCAAAGCCCTTTGCGACCACATTCTTGCATACTTCCCGACGGACGCGCGATTGCTGTTTATTCGTGGTTGCTGTGAACTGGGTCTGAGCGATAAGCAGGCGTGCAACAAAACTCTTCGCGAACTTCGCGAAGTATGGGGCGATGCTCTGCCGCTGCAGCAGGTTGCTGACATCAACGGACCGATCGCTGTTCGCTTCCTGCTGGCGTACTTGTCACTGGAACAGTTCGAGTGATTCCGGGCTGGCATTTGGGGGGATCAGGCGAGAGCAGCCGCCGTCACCCTGACCGCAGCGACTGATTCCCGCACGCAACAGCCTGAACTGATCCGTAGACGCTGCGAAGAACCGCAGGCTTCGTCCGCCCTCCTCCGATTGCCGGAGCGGGCGGGCGCACCAGCCTGAAGGGTTCTGTTGAATACGACTCAACACACCCGCAAGCTCCGCAGCACCTGCTGTCTGGCCGCACACCGGACGCACTGATTCTTTGGGGTCGCAGCGGCGAAACAGAAAGCCGCGAGGATTTCTGTGAATCTGATCGAAATCCTCCGGTCGATGACACTCGAGTACGTCTGCAGTTTCCAGCAGAGGTTCTTCACCCAGGAACTCGCGGATCATCTGCGGCACCTGACGAATGACGGCTCGAAGTCCCAGCAGACTGCTGCCAGGCGCGTGCAGCAATTTTGTTTCCCCGCTCGACCAGCAGCGAACAAGACCTGGTAAGCCCACCAGCGAATCAGGGCGGAAGAAATTCGGATCCAGCAACTCGTCGTCAACGCGACGCACCAGACAGCGAACCCGCTCCCGCTGACCCTTTCGAATTCGAAATAAACCACCGCTGCCTGCCTGCAGATGTTCGTGGTGCACACGTTCCGCCAGTAAGCAGCGGGCCAGAAAATCGTTGGCGAAATCGTCCGCCGCGGGATGCACCGGCTCAAACAGCAGCGGTGCTTCGCCACTGCGATCCAGTCCGCGCGGAAAAAGAGCCGCCCGGATCCTTGCACACGCCCGATCGCGCGGCTCACACCACAGCCCCGGCAAATGCTCAAGCCCGGATGGGTCGCAGAAGTCCTGGTCAAGAATGCGCACGCATCCATCCGGAAGCAGCTGCACATCAGTGGCCGCAAACCATGTCCACTGGGCGGCCATGGAGATATTCGACGATCGCCCACGCAGGCCCGGGGCAAGACACAGAGCCGGGGCCAGCCTTCGCAGTTTCTGTTGGAAATTCTGGTTTGTCAGCAAATCGATGGATTGCGGCAGAGATTTTCCGCAGGCAAGTTGCTCCATGAAGAGCTGGAGTGCCCGAAAACGTTGCAGGAGTCCACGCTCCAGCCAATCCCACCAGGTACTGGCTGGGAGACGGCGGCTCCATGGAATGCAGAGGTCAGCTTTCGCTTGGCTGACTGCCCGTAAACGCGGCAATTCGGCTTCAGTTCGCAAAAAAAATATGCGGCCGGTCGCCTCCTTGGCGTCAGCGGCAGTGCCAGTCCAACTCTGTGTTTCCTGAATCATCACAGCGATCCGCCGGAATTGCTTAAAGTTGCCTCAGTCACGTCAGTGACAGCAGCAAATATCGTGCCCGATGAAATGCCTGATCGTGTGGTGGCTTTCCAGCCGTCGGTTGAGCATTGGCTTTCGAGGTGAGGGTGACGGTAAACTTCTGGAAAGGCAACCTATTTACCTGAATCTTCGACGGCAGTTGCAGGAATCAAAGCATGTCCGCAGGACGCCCCAGTTTATATGTTGTGACAGCTCTGTTTCTGCTGACGTCGTCGCTGCGAGCCGCCGCTGAATCACTTGTCGTGGTATCAGACTTCGAGGGAGCGTCGGTGAGTGACGTGGCCATTGACCAGGCCGCGCGCGTGATTTCCTTTCGACCCGGAGGTGAGCCGCAGAGGGGCTGGCCGTGCTGGTGGTACTTCCGGGTTGACGGGACTGTTCCTGGCGAGACGCTGACGTTTCGGCTCAGCAGTGGCGATCCGGCTGCTCAGGCGACGCCGAAGCTGGCAGCAATTGTGCGGGAGGCTGCGGCATTTTCGATGCCGGCGCAGGCCACGGTTTCGACCGATGGCAGCTCGTGGCAGCACAGTGAAAAAGGAGTCAAAGAGGATGGGGTGATGACATGGAAGGTTCGTGCGGAAGGGACTTCGCTGTACATGGCGTGGGGGCCCCCGTATACGCCGACGGATGCCGCGACATTTGTGAAATTGATGAGTGACCGTCATCCAGCGGCGACGGCTGATATGTTGTGTCGGTCTGAAGGTAATCGCCCGGTGCCGATGCTGCGGGTGCTGGAAGGAGATCGTCCTCGGGAGCAGCGGTTTGGCATCTGGTGCCAGGCGCGTCAGCACGCGTGGGAGAGTGGTTCGAGCTGGGTGGCGCAGGGCTTCGTGGAATGGGTTCTTGCGGATACGCCTGAATCCGCATGGCTGCGACAGCACTCGGAGATCTTCGTTGTGCCGATCATGGATGTGGACAACGTGGCCACAGGAAACGGCGGCAAGAATGCTGTGCCGCACGACCACAACCGCGACTGGTCGGAGCAGCCTGTCTGGAAGGAGACGCAGGCGGCTCAGCGGCGTGTGAGTGATCTGATTGCAGAAGGAAGGATGGATGTGTTTCTGGATCTGCACAATCCCGCGCCGGGTGATCCATCGTTCTTCTACATCCTCGACCGCAGCGAGTTGCAGGAGCCGATGATCAGTCTGCGGGACCGGTTCATTGAACTGGCTTACGGCCGGATCAGTCGGATCAAGCCTCTGATTCCGATGAGCAATCGGCCGAAGACGACGGGCGCCGCCTATCATCCGCTTTGGCGTCAGATCAGCGCCAACTGGGTCAGCATGAACGGCAATCCGCACACGGTGAGCGTTTGTCTGGAGACCATCTGGAACTATCAGAACAGCACGACGGAGGGCTACCGTGCAGTGGGCAGCAATCTGGCAGCGGCGACGCGGGAATATCTGGCAGAGCGACCGGCGAGGTAGCGCGTCATCGACGAGGCACGGATTGAGTGGGGTCAGCTGCGGGTTGCGGAGTGTTGCAGCTGGGCAGCGGCGAGTGTGTTTTCGAGGAGCATGGCGATGGTCATGGGACCGACGCCACCGGGCACGGGTGTGATGGCCGAGGCGCGGGAGGCGGCGGATTCGTAATGCACATCGCCAACGAGTCTGTCACCGACGCGGTTGATTCCGACGTCGATGACGACGGCTTCGGGGCGAATCCAGTCTCCCTGGACAAACTCGGGGATTCCCACGGCGGCGACAAGAATTTCAGCGCGGCGGCAGTGTTCAGCGATGTCCCGGGTGCGGCTGTGGCAGAGCGTAACGGTAGCGTCGGCGCCTTTCTGCAGGAGCAATGCGGCCATGGGTTTGCCGACAATATCACTGCGACCGATCACCACAGCGTGTCGTCCGGCCGTCTGCACGCCTTCAGCGCGGAGCAGCTGCATGACACCACTGGGAGTGCAGGGCAGAAACCGCGGCCGGCCCTGAAGCATCAAACCGGCGTTTTCAGGGTGGAAGCCATCGACATCCTTGCGAGGATCAACGGCATCGAGCACGCGTGTGGTACTGAGATGTTCTGGGAGCGGCAGCTGGACGAGGATACCATGGACGCTGGAGTCGGCGTTCAGCTGGGCAATTCGCTGCAGAAGTTCCTGTTCCGTGACGGTTTCCGGCAGGTGCAGCAGAGTGCTGGCGAGTCCGGCTTTGTGGCAGGCGCGTTCCTTGTTGCGAATATAGACCTGGCTGGCAGGGTTATGTCCCACCAGAATGGCTGCAAGGTGCGGAGTGATTCCTGTGGTTGTGCGAAAGGCGGTCACGGCGTCTGCTGTGGCCTGTCGGCAATTGTCAGCGATGGATTTTCCGTCGATAATTCGAGCCGCCATGGGGCGGATCCTTTCAAATGAGAGAACTGGAACATCATGGCCGGGGATCATACAGTGTGACAGCCACTTCTGTGAATCAACGAAATCCGCTCTGCAAAGGCTGAACATGGGCCGTCTGTCGCTCGCCTGGAAAATCCTCACCAACTCGACTCTCGCGGGACAATTCGAAGCGTTTCTGAAGGCACCGGCCTCGCTGCCTGCCCCCGCGGCGGCCTCGGCACGACCCGCGCCTGCAGCACCACAGGCCGCTCCGGCGCCCGCAAAGCCGCAGCGGAGCGATGCACTCAGCCTGCTGGCCACTCTGCAGCGGGAGGGACGGCTGCTGGATTTTCTCAAAGAACCCATCGACGCCTATTCCGACGCCCAGATTGGGGCGGCGGTTCGCGACATTCACCGCGACTGTGCGGCGGTGCTGGAGCGGCAGTTTGCCCTGCGACCGGTGGTGGAACAGCAGGAGGGCAGTGTGGTTTCCGTAGCTGGCAATTCCGCGGGGCGAATTCGAACGACCGGACCGAAAGCGGGCCAGCCGGCCAGCAGCGGCACTCTGGTCCATCCCGGCTGGCTGGCCACTCGCTGCGAACTCCCCACCTGGACGGGCGATTCCACTTCCGCTCTGGTCGTGGCTCCGGCGGAAGTGGAAATCCGCTGAACACGCCTGCGATTCACCTTTTTCGGAGACAACGTCTATGTTCCACAAGTGGTCGATCGGGCTGATCACCGGTTGTTTGATTTGCTCACTGTTTTCATCTTCTGCCAGTGCTCAGACAGCCACTCCCCAGGTGCCGCTGATTTTCGACACCGACATCGGTAACGACGTCGATGACGTGCTTGCTCTTGGCATGATTCATTCCCTGCAAAGTCGCGGAGTATGCCGACTGGTTGCGGTGACAATCACAAAAGACCATGACCAGTGTGCGCCATTCGTGGATGCAGTCAACACATTCTACGGGCGCGGTGATATTCCGATCGGAGTCTGTCGCAGCGGAGTGACTCCGCAGCAAAGTCGCTTTACGGGGCTCGCAGTCGAGCAGTCCGGTGGTGCTGATCGATATCCGCACGATCTGAAGGCGGGGCGGGACGCCGCAGATGCCGTGACCGTACTTCGAAAAGCTCTTGCGGCAGAGGCTGACGGTCAGGTGGTGATTGTGCAGGTTGGTTTTTCGACCAACCTGACGGCGCTCGTCCGGTCACCGGCCGATGCTGTCTCGCCGCTGACCGGTCGTGAACTGATCCGCAGTAAGGTGCGCACCCTGTCCGTCATGGCCGGTGCATTTACTCCAATCAACGGTCAGCCACATGCTGAGTACAACGTTGTGGAAGATCTGGCATCAGCTCGTGCGTTGGCTGTGGAGTGGCCTGGAGAGATTGTTTACAGCGGGTTTGAGGTGGGGCTGGCGGTGCCGTACCCGGCAATCAGCATTCAGCGGGACTTCGGCTACGTGCCCCATCATCCTCTGAGTGAAGCCTACATACTCTACGAACCCCCGCCGCATAATCGTCCCTGCTGGGACCTCACCAGCGTGCTCTGGGCCGTGCATCCGGACAGAGGCTATTTCGGCTTATCGGAAAAAGGCGCGGTCAGCATCGATGACCGCGGAGTCACCACCTTCACGGCTGACCCCAACGGGCGGCATCAGTATCTGCAGCTGTCTGCTGACCAGCAGCTTCGCGTGGTGGAGGCACTCGTTCAGTTGTGTTCGCAGCCGCCGGGTTAGCCTGCGGCGTACAGCGGGGGAACGGCATACGAGCACCATGCACACGGTCTGATTTGCGGCGGGCCTGTTTGTCACGGTGTGGGGCTGTTTTGGGGCATGACAGGAGCGGAGACGGCGGTTTCAAGACAGCCAAGGATGCGGCAGGCGGAGATCAGGCTGTGGGGGGCCGGACCGGTCCAGTGGATGCCAAGTTTCTGCAGCGGAGGCTCACGGCGGTCGCTGATGGTGAGTCCGAGCAGAGAGATTTCGCTGCGCTGATCGAGACGGATGCCGCAGGGCGCGGATTCGAGGATCTGGCAGCTGGAGAGGGTGATGTTGCGACAGTGGAAAAGTTCAACGAGCGCTTCGCGCTGCAGTTCGGGCGCCTGCGGAAACTGGTGCCGTCCGGTCTGACAATCCTGAATAATGTTACCGGTCATCACGGAATCGCAGCAGTTTCGGAGTGTGAGCCCGGTACAGAGTTCGCGCTGGACGCCGTAGTCAGCGTTGTGGCCGAAAGTATTGCTGCCGACGGCGATACGTGAGCAGTTTTCGAGGAGCAGATTGCGGTGGTGTCCGGAATAAATGGTGTTACCGGTGAGTGAAATATCCTGGACATCGGTCATGTGCACATTGATCCACTGACTGCCGATGAGGTTTCCGGTGATGGCAATCATGCCGATGCGAGCATTGGGGGCGGTGGGGTCGCCGATCAGCCGAATATTTGCTCCGCCGGGGCTGTAGGTGGCCTGGATGGTGTTGCTGCTGATGGTTCCTTCGCGAATACTTCCGGCGCTGGCATCGAGCCAGATTTCCGCTGTGGGGATTCCGTCTGCGTCCGGAATTCCGTGCCCGCCGTTGTTGTTGTATTCGATGTCATTGCCGGTGATCTGCAGATTGCGGATTTCACTGCGTTCGATGCGAATACCGCCGAGGCGACAGTAGCTGATGTGGCAGGCACTGATGATGGTCTGGTGCAGATTCACGCCGTCCAGGAAGATGCCAACACCGGTATTGTGATAGATGTGGCAGTGACTGATGAGGACATTGCGGGCGCGGGTGGTCAGATGAATTCCGTTGCGAAGCTGTCTGAGCAGCACCCCGGTAATTGTTGGCTGCATTACTCCGACGATCTGCATGCCGTCGGCCTCGGGATGTCGGCCGACAATTTCCAGATCACGAATCATCGGCATGCGTTCCCGCTGCCAGACCTGTTCGGCGAAGCTTTTGGGATCTGCAGTGGCGGTGTGTGTGCCTGTGATGAGCAGTGCTGGTCCGGGGCCTTCCATGAGAATTCGCGGGACACCGCCTTCGCCGCAGATGGCGGAGCGTCCGATGCGGGCGAGATCGAGTTTCAGTGAGCGAGTGATGCGGTAGTCACCGCGGGGCAGCCGAAGTTCTCCGACACCTTCATCGAGTGCGTGCTGGAGTGCATCGGTGTCATCTGTCACGCCATCTCCAACAGCTCCAAAATCACCTGCCTGTGTCATGATCAGCGACCTTCAGAGAGGAATGACGAGGAATTCGAGAAGTCCAGTTGCATCGGCTGTCAGTTGCGAACGATGCCCTGGTCTTTGTGCAGCTTGTACTCGAAGGCATCGACAAGAGCGATCCAGCTGGCTTCAATGATGTTTTCACTGACCCCAACAGTGCTCCAGAGGGACGCCTTATCGCGGCTTTCAATCATCACGCGGACTCGAGCCGCAGTGCCCTCTGCGCTATTGATTACGCGAACCTTGTAGTCCACGAGCGACATTTCGCTGATTGCGGGGTAAACCGGTGCGAGTGCTTTGCGGAGGGCGCTGTCGAGGGCATTGACGGGCCCGTCGCCTTCACCCACCACGTGCTGCACTACGTCTGCAGTGGTGATCTTGAGCACAGCTTCAGTCATCGGCTCACGCGACTGGTTTTCGACGTGCACCCGATAATGATCGAGGCGGAATGCGGGGCGGTAGAGCCCTGCAAGTTTCATCACCAGCAGATCAAAGGATGCATCAGCAGCTTCAAACTGGTATCCTTCATGTTCGAGGTCCTGCACGGCGTTGAGAATTTTCACCCTGAGTTCATTGTCTTCCCCGATGGCGAATTTGCTGGTGCGGGAGATAATGTTGGAGCGTCCGGAAAGTTCGCTGACAAGAATTCGACGTTCGTTGCCGACAAGCTCGGGGGTGATGTGTTCGTAGCTGCGGGCAAGGCGATTGACGGCATGAACGTGCATGCCTCCTTTATGAGCAAAGGCGCTCTGGCCGACGAAAGGTTGTCCGGAGCGGAAGTTCATGTTGGCCAGTTCATAGACGTAGCGGGAGAGTTCGGTGAGTCTCTGAATGCCGCCGTCTGCGAGCACCTGGTGGTTGAGTTTCAGGGCGAGATTTGCGGCTGTGGAAATCAGATCGACGTTGCCACAGCGTTCACCGATGCCGTTGATGGTGCCCTGCACCTGAACAGCCCCGGCCTGAACAGCGGCGAGCGAGTTGGCGACTGCGAGGTCGCAGTCGTTATGGCAGTGGATTCCGATCGGAACAGAGACGTGCTGCTGCAGCTGGCGGACAAAGTCGGCGATTGTTTCCGGCAGAGTCCCTCCGTTGGTGTCACACATGACGATCATATCGGCTCCGGCAGTCGCGGCCGCGCGGAGCGTCTGGAGGGCGTAGTCGGGGTTGGCCTTCCAGCCATCGAAGCAGTGCTCCGCGTCATAGATGGCCTCGCGGCCCTGCGACTTCACGAAGGCAATGCTGTCGTGGATCATGGCAAGGTTTTCTTCGAGTGAGACGCGGAGCACTTCAGTGACGTGCAGATCCCAGGTTTTGCCGACGATCGTACAGACAGGGGCACCGGAACGGATGAGTGCCTGCATGCCGATGTCTTCGGCTGCGGTGACACCTTTGCGACGCGTCATCCCAAAGGCGCAGATCTTCGCGTGCCGCAGCGGCAGTTCAGAGACCCGCTGGAAGTATTCTTCGTCTTTGGGATTTGAGAGTGGGTAGCCGCCTTCGATGTAGTCAAAACCCAGCTCGTCCAGACGCCGCGTAATCGCAAGCTTGTCCTGCAGAGAGAAGTTGACGCCTTCGCCCTGAGAACCGTCGCGGAGTGTTGTGTCGTACAGTTGAATACGGGACATGAAAAAGCTCGCTGCGGCAAAAAAAAAGCCCTCAGGCTGACCTGAGGGCTGGGATCATTGAGCCAGGAGGTCCTCAGGCCGCACACAAGCCGCGACGAATGAAAAATTCGCCGATGCAAATGGAGCCCGGGATGAGGAAATGCGGAGTCATGCGAAGAATCTACGGTGCGGCGGGGGTCAAGTCAACGCAAAAGGCGGTTTGCGGGTGGGTGTTGAGGCCGGATCACAGGGATTGTGACAGTTTTTCGGCCGCCGATTCAGTGTCGGAAGTGTCGCTGCCCCGTGAAAATCATCGCGATGCCGTGCTCGTTGCAGGCGGCGATGACTTCGGGGTCGTTTTTGGAACCACCGGGCTGAATCGCCGCCCGAATACCCGCTTTCGCGGCGGAATCAACGCCGTCACGGAAGGGAAAGAACGCGTCCGATGCCACGACGCCACCCTGGCTGCGTTCTCCTGCCTTGAAGCCTGCAATCATGCAGGAATCCAGACGACTCATCTGCCCGGCACCCGCACCCAGAAGCATACCGTTCTTTGCATACACGATTGCATTTGACTTGACATGACGACATACCGTCCACGCAAACTGCAGGTCGGCAAGCTCTGCTGGAGTGGGGCCGCGATCCGTGACAATTCGCCAGCCCGCGTCTGAAATCGGCAGGTCATCACGATCCTGCACCAGCAGCCCACCACTGACTCGACGATAGTCCGGAGCTCCACGGTCAGCCCCTGTGAAATCGACCTGCATCAGACGAACATTGTTTTTCCATTTGGGGCGTGTGGTGAGTATCTGCAGGGCTTCGGGGGCGTATCCTGGAGCAATGACGGCTTCGAT
Source organism: Planctomycetaceae bacterium (assembly GCA_046074645.1). Lineage (GTDB taxonomy): Bacteria > Planctomycetota > Planctomycetia > Planctomycetales > Planctomycetaceae > SXXK01. The sequence continues at coordinate 9,589 of JBJTOP010000405.1, forward strand.
GAATCGACCGGGTTCGCACATTCGTTCAGCTGTCGCGGCATCGACGATCGTGTTGAATCCAATGATCGATCCAAACGCACTGACTGGGTCGCCGTCGTGTGCCTTCTCGAAGGCTTCCGCGAGCGTTTGTGCGACGGCACATCCGCAGGGGTTGTTGTGTTTGATGACGCACGCAGAGGGCAGTGTGAAGTCAGCGGCGATCGCGCGGGCGGCGTCGAGATCAAGGAGGTTGTTCCACGAAAGTTCGCGGCCGTGAATCTGATGTGCCGATGCAAGCGTTCCCGGGGCGGGCTGATTTTCCACGTAGAAGGCCGCGCGCTGATGCGGATTTTCGCCATATCTGAGCGATTGCTGGAGACGAAATGCAAGATTCAGCCGCGGGCCAAATGGCGACTGAGCTTCCTCAGGGGACTGCGTTTGCTGGTGCAGCCATGAACTGATGGCAGCGTCGTACTCAGCGGTGTGCTGAAATGCAGCAGCAGCAAGCCGCCTGCGGAATGCGTCGTCCGGACCGTTCGCACGCAATTGCAGAAGCACATCCGGATATTGTTCGGGCTGCGTCACGACCGTTACGTATGCGTGGTTCTTTGCAGCCGAACGCACCATCGATGGCCCACCTATGTCGATGTTTTCAACCGCGTCCGCGAAGCTCACGTCCGGCTTCGCAATCGTTTGCCGAAACGGATACAGATTCACGACCACCAGCTGGATGGGGATGATTCCATGAGTTGAGATGGCAGCGGCGTCTTCGTGCAGATCAGGTCGTCCCAGAATCGCACCATGCACTCGCGGATGCAGCGTTTTGACGCGACCATCCATGATTTCCGGAAAACCAGTGTATGACGCCACATCAATCACAGCGATTCCGCACTGCTCAAGAAAGCGACGAGTCCCCCCGGTGGAGAGAATCTCAAAACCCAGCTCCACGAGACCTCGGACGAATATCTCAAGACCAGTCTTGTCGCTGACACTGACCAACGCACGGCGAGAATGAACGAGACTCATGAAAATTCCGAAAACGGTTTAAGAGAAGGGAAAAGAGAAGCAAAGCCGACAGTGGCAGACGTCAGATGGACGCGGGTGGGCGAGCGTAGCGGGCACAGTGGCGGAATTCAAATCATCGACGACAGCAGGAACGACTTGCAGACTTTAAAGATCTGAGGCCATGACATCTGCTTGAATGCCTGGTGAGCCACCACCGCGGCGAAGTACGGATTCCGCCACAGCGACAACGGACTCGTCGATCCCGACCTCGCGCATTCGACGGACTGTGAGATCGATGTTGTAGGCAACGCGGCGAAATTCCACTTTTTTGTTTTCGATGATGGCGTACGCAGCGCGTGGGTCTCCGTCACGTGGCTGACCGACACTTCCGGGATTGATGACCTGCATCGAATCCAGTCGCAGCTGCATGGGGATATGCGTGTGACCGACGCAGACAAAGTCAGCGTCGATGTGCTGCAGGCGCTGCCGCCACTGCTCCGGGTGTGCTTCGAGATATTCGTCCATGGGGTCGCGTGGAGTTGCGTGCACGAGGACGAATCGGAGACCATCAAGTTCGATACGGGTTGTGACGGGCATTCGAGCAAGCCAGGAGAGATGTTCATCGCTCAGCACATTGAAATGGTGTGGCCGCATGGCTGCTGAAATGCGGCGAAAAGTGCCTGCAGGCCGCACCGTTACTCGCTGGGCCACCGAATGATCATGATTGCCCCGCACCACTGCAGTCGCGTGCTGCTGAACCCATTGCAGACACGGCAGCGGATCGACGGCATAGTCAACGACATCGCCAAGAAACAGGCAGGCGTCAAAACGTTCGTCGATGGCGGCGAGCGCCGGCCAGTTGGCGTGGATATCGGCGAGCAGCAGAATACGCATATCGACCTGCTTTGTGGTTCAGTGTTCAGTTCGCGTCTGGAATTCCTGAGCTTTTCCGGATTGACCAATGCGAATGCGGAAGGATTTTCCGTCGGGCTGAACCTGAGCCATGATCCATTCACCGCGGCAGTCGGCCGTGGTGCCGCCGTTGGCGATTCGGTCGGCCGGAGTCTGCAGGGCGGGATCGAGATCGACGTTGCGATGCAACTGATACCATGCCTGGAGCGATTTGACTTCGCGGAGTGTTTTGAGGGTGGATTCGGCGCCGCCTTTTTTGGGTCCATTGCACATGACGGCCGCGATCGGATCTATTGCCAGCACAAGTGCCGGGTTGTTGCTCACAGGCAGCCCATGGTGGGTCACCATGAACAGGTCCACCCTGCCGGCAGGATTGCGCGGTGTGGCCATTTTTGCCTCAGTGTTCCAGGTAAGATCGCCGCAGGTGAGGTAGCGAAAAGGACCGAAAGAAAACAGTAAAGACAGACTTGCTGCATTATCGCTGGGATCATCCGGTTGCGGCTGGTGGCGGCTGGCGAAGGGATTTTCAGGGCCTTCACCGGCGACCACCTCGCGGCTGGCCGACAAAACTCGTACCTGCAGCGGTGTCTGTCCGGATTTCAACGGCAGAAACTGACCAGCCTTCAGAGTTCGCGACTGGTTTTGTGAGGCTGCCCGATACGAGGCGATACGGTCGAGGTAGCCAGGGTCTTCCTGAAGAGCGTCAGGAATTCCTCGATCCCAGAATGTTTCTACGCCGAATTTCGCCTCCAGTGCCGCGTGATTGCCGTAGTGATCCAGATGCCAGTGAGAAACGATGGCATGGTCGATACGGCTGAGTCCGGCGACGTCACGCGCGACGTGAATGATGCGATCAAGGTCGCGACCCTGATTATCGGGGTAACCCGAATCGATGAGAATGGATTCGCCGGAAGGCGTGACAATCAGATTCGCAGCACCACCTTCGACATCGATGAAGTAGAGGTCCAGAGTGCCGGACTTCTGGTCAGCACAGGAGGTCGGAAGGCAGAGAAAGAGTGTGAAAAGGGGCAGAATGAAGAATCGCAAAAATGGCATCGAAGCACCTGCTGGGAGAGAATGGGACTGAACACGGCGAGAAAAGATTGATGCGACCGATAACTTGCCGGACTGGTAACGAGTGTTCAGGTTACGCAGAAGTGGGCAGAGTAGCAAGTGGCGAGAGACAGGAGACAGGTAACAGGCGAAGCGGGTGAGCATGATGTCATCGATTTCCCGCCGACTGCCGGAGCCGAGTTCGACCATTTTGTGGACGTCAACAAAATGGTCGGCGATGGGGGTGTCCGGAAACCTCACAGGCGGTCTGAGCTTTGGCAATCACGCGGCTGACAGGTGTGCCGTGTATACAGCGAACATCGAGCAGAAGTTCCTGAACTATCGTTCTGCAAACTCCTTTGGAACGCCCGGTAGCTCGGCGAGGTTCAGTTCAAGTCGTCTGCGTCCCTCATCAAGTTCGACCCCGACCGTAAACGCGCCCCACGCTTGAATGATCAGCTCCGCACGTCCGTCACGAAGCGGTACCTTCATCACCGACTCCGGAAACGTGGGATGCAGATGGAAGATCACGTCGCCATGGATTGCGGAATTGGGGTTCGCGGTGACCGTGAGCCTGATTTCCCACCAGTCAGTGTTGTCAGGAATGGCAGATACCTCAGCAGTGAGCGCCAGACCGTTGCGATGTGCGAGACCGCCGAATCGACCGAGGTGGGGGTCCTCCGGGTCGACGGGGCGAGCAGAGGTGGAATTGGTGCGGAGCAGTGGGTAGGCTTTCAGGACTTTTTGCAGCATTCTGCAGAGGACTGCGCCGAGTGCAGGGCCGTCAAAGTCCGCCGCTTCTATTAAAAAATTGTCACTCCAGTGCGAGCGCAACCGGCCAAGCTTAATCCCGGCCCGGTCCTGCAGATATTGAGGCAGGTCACGAAAAGTCGCCCCATTGCAGACGATCGGGATAACTGCAGTCGCCTCCTGCATGGCGAGGGTTTTCGCGTATTCACCGAGAGGCCATGGCTCAGACCACGAATTCCGTTGCCATGACGGTCCCCAGAAGACAAGGGCCAGGTCACAGGTTTCCAGTTTCTCTTCCCAGATTATGTTCCAGCGTAACCCGAACGGCAGGAGCCCATCCCACCACACCGACAACTCAGGGAACTGCTCTTCAACAACCGCCACCGCACTGGCAATTACTTCTGAGGGGACGTCATCCTGCGAGTACAGCACGACGGCCCGTACACTTCGCTGTGAAGCCTCCGCTGCGTCCACTGCGGGTGGGCCTGCATATCTTTGCAGAGTCGCCAGGCGCAAGGGTTCGTCATCCATGCGGCACCGGAGTACATTCTGGTTCACCAGTCGTCCGGCAAGGATCTCCATGGAATGCAGCAGTGTATTGGACATTCCGGGAGGATCAGCGAGTGTTGCGAGGGTCTCTTCGCAGGCGTAATACGGCACGTAGAGGATCTCGATAGTGCTCCAGTAGTCTTTGCGCTGTTCCCGATTCAGTTGCCAGTTGACGCCTGCAAACATGGAACGCATCAACTGCCGCGCTTTATCAAGCCGGTCCTTTTCCCCCAGTTCCACTCGTGTGGGTACCGGCCAGATGCGTAATCCGGGACTGCCGTCCGGACGTCTTCGCTGCTGGTCGGCAGCCGCACAGATGTCTCGAGCACCAAGGATGCTTTGACGATTCAGTGTGAAGCAGACAACCAGATCATCGGGCATTTGTACGGTGCAAATGCCGGATGTATCGCTGATGCCGGTGCGACTGTCGATGAGGATAAAGTCGTATTCTTCGCGCAGTTTCTGCTTGACTGCTTCAAGAAAGATGCCTCCGCCCAGATCCTTATAGAAGGCACCCCAGTCGAACATCTGCACCAGCATTGCGTAATCGGGCGACTGGCGACCGGCCGGCACGAGATTCAGGAGTCCCTGGGCGGGGAATTCAAAGTCGATGCCCACTGCGAAACCAGCGAGGTCAGTGTAGTGCTCGAACCAGCGATCATCAGGCTTCCCGTGCTGTTCCCGCCGCAGCTGCTCAAGACGACTTCCTTCCATGAATTGGTGGAAAAAATCAATCACGCCCCGCGCGTGCTGAAGTTCAGGGTCATCCAGTAAAGGACCAAACCATCGATGCAACCCCGGGGCTTCAAGATCCCAATCGATCAGTAACACCCGGTAGCCGTTCGTCGCCAGAATCCAGCCCACGTTGGCGAGCGACATGGAACGACCAGTGCCACCCTTGTAGGAATAAAAGGTGATAATCCTGCCGTTTCGGGGCTCGTCAGGGAATCCATTGCTGACACTCATGTCTGAGTTCCCTGAGAGCGTCTGATGGACAGGATTGGTGCGACGCTGACCGGTATCCCGTCGTCATCCGCGGCCCGACGCAGCTGGTCGTCCGTCGCCGCAGCCCCACGGTCGCCGGCGATCCTCTCCCGTCGCAACCTGACAGCGTGCTTCTGAATGAACTCTGCGATTGAATCAGCTGACAGGACATCAATTCGAATTCAGACGTCAGGCGCGAGTAGCGTTCGCCTTTGGCGGGAGCTCCGGATTCGCTGGTACTGGTCATTTGAATCAAGGGCGGTTTTTGCAAACTACCCTTAGAGGAGTCGTACTGCGCGAGGGCCTGCCGGATACCCTCCCAGTCATCGTCAACAGTGACTACAAACAAGGGAGTCCGGGGAAATTTTTCAATCGCTTTCAGGTGCAGGTCAGCAAAGGTGACAGAGCCGTTGACGGCTCGTGCGACCTCAGGGAGTGAGAATTCATTGGGTCGATCGCGAAGAATTGTGT
>JBJTOP010000406.1:0-2924 GCA_046074645.1 Planctomycetaceae bacterium
AACTTCAGCCGCATGGCGGCAGCCTGCGGGCAAAGACCCCGCCAACGCCCTCTCCAGCGCGCGCACCTTCGGTGCGCAACGTCGCCGGGGGCTTCCGCCCAACCGCTGATCTGCGGACCAGCGGCAGAAATTGCTGGTCCAGACCACACAAACGACCGCTACATCCATCAGAATCCGAAAAGCAGCTATCCTCGGAACAATCGATACAGTTTCACAGATTGTCAGGCCGATACCAGCGACTACACCGTCAGCTGCGCCAGTTTCGGCGGCAACACTGCTGGAGTTGCGGCGATCGACGGCGGCAACCACGCGAAAGCAGTGGCTCACTGCAGCTTTTCCAGGAATGGATCAATGCGGATTCGGCACTCATTCAGGGCTGTTGTGCCCTTCTTACTGATGCTCTCAGCGGGGCGCGCAGCATCGGCCCAGTATGCTCCCCCGCAGGCCGCCGTGCCTCCTGGATATCTTCCAAGCCCGGGTGGTCCGACTGCCGCAGGTTCGCCCTACGGGACCATGTTTGAACAAACATATAGTGATAACGGTACGTGGTTTCAGGACCAGCGGGGCGGTATCGGACCGTTCTCCCGCCCGCGTTCCTTCTTCTTCAATCTCGATTACACGCGTACCAAAACTCGCCAGATGCGGGGTGTGTTCGGCAGTCCCACTGCTCAAAGCTACCTGCAGCAGAATGATCCCAACAGCGACGGCATCGTGGACGGGCTGGCGTTCTACAATTATTTCAGCGCTACCGGCCCCGGCTCCATCGAAGACCTCTGGAATAATGGCCTGCGGGCAAGTGGCGGCTTTTGGAACGTTGATGGCACAGGTCTCCTGATGGACGGCTTCTGGCAGGCCAAAGACACAGCAACCTACAATGGCCGGGAAGCTGCCCTCGCCGGGCGACTTGATACCGCCACCATCCTTGCACTCCAGCAGGGGGGCGGGAATGCCATCGGCCAGCCCGTCAACCTGAATGGCCAGACTGACCTTGGGCTGACTGTCGGGCAGATTCTTGCTCCGGGAGTTCCCTTTGATGATCAAGGGACAAATGACTTCGGTTCCTTTGGCTCCACCTTCGATATCCTCGACCGCACTCTGCTGAATCTGAGTGGTATTCCGATCGATGATGGCACGGCCTTTGGAGCTACCATTCCCTATGACATTCAGTTCCTGATGCAGCACACCATCACGTCGGTCGGAACATCCGCCGACATCGCGTTCTCTCCACTGCACGATGGCAGTCTGGTTCGGCTGAATCCCATCGTCGGCGGTCGCTACTCGCGTATCACGGAAGAGTTTGCATTCTTCGGCATCGACAGCGGTCTGGGTTACCGTGGTGATTCCGACGGTGACACACCGGAAAACGCGAAAGTCTTCGCTCCGGGTGACGGTATCGATGATGACGATAACTTCATCCCTGATAATCCTGGTGAACCTGATGGCGACCCGGAATTCACGCAGATCAACCCCTTCAATCCAGTGCTTGTCCAGGCCTCGCATATGGCGCAGGTGCAGAGCAGTCTTGCGGGCCCTGAGGCTGGTTTCCATTACACATTCGGCAGCAGCAAAGGCTTCTCAGTCGTCGGCTTCACCAAGCTGGCTGCCATGTTCAATAACGAAGAAATTCGCATCAGTGGTGACAACCTGTTTAACCACATGAGCGTTTCGGATACACCGAACCCTGCCAATAGCAACTTGTTCGATCCACTCGACGGATACGACACCAACAACCAGAGCGGTCGTACGGCGAACGCCTACAGCAGCAGCTCCACCAGCACTCATCTGTCGCCGCTCTTCGAACAGTCGCTGACCGCTGAAATTCCACTGTTCGGGCTGACCCCGGTGCTGAAGGATCTGCGACTGCTCGAAAATGCTCGCCTGAGATTCGGCTGGCAGTTCCTGTTCATCGGAGAAGTTGCAGATCCGGTCCAGTCGGTGGTCTACCAGTCCAACCCTCGACTCAACCTGTTCCCGACGATTCGCCCCAATCGCGACACGTTCATGCAGCACACCCTCAGCGTCGGTGTCAACTGGACATACTGAACATGACGCTCGACGAACTGCAGCTGCTGATCGCCGCCATGTATTCCCGCAAGGATGAAAAACGCGGCGTCGAAGGCACCTTCATGTGGCTGATGGAAGAGGTCGGCGAACTCGCTGCTGCTCTGCGCGAATCTTCTGATAAGGAAGAGATTGCAAAAGAGTTCGCTGACGTCCTCGCGTGGCTGGCAACGATTGCCAACGTAGCCGGTATCAATCTGACCGAAGCCGTCAGACTCAAGTACGGTCGCGGCTGCCCGGGCTGCCATCAAATGGTCTGCCAGTGCGCCGACTCGGAAAAACCCTGACCGGTGTTCGAGTCGTCACCGGTCACAGTTTCAGTAGCAGATCACTGCATCACAGCAAAAGCGAATCGAGGAACTCGAGCGTCGGCCTGGCACGAACTCGAGCAATTCCTCGCTGCCACCGTCAGGCGACAGACCGGGACAGCAGCCAGTAAGCACGGCGAAGCCGAAATCCAAACGCAAACGCGGAGGTCAGGCAGGGCATGTCAGGGAACTCGCGATCTGATTCCCACGGAAGCCTGCGACCGAATGGTGCATCATCGTCCAGAGACGTGCAGCGATCGCGGTGCCCGGTGACAACCGCAGAGAATCGCACAGACACGGCACTGAAAAGCTCCCATCATCTGTGGAATCGGTGAAATCTGTGGTCCAAATTCGAATCGCCTGTTTTAACCACAGATCACGCAGATTGCACAGATGCGCGATCGAGCCTGTGATCCGGAATCAGTTCCAAAACGGACTGATTCATGACTGAAGTCGTCGCTGGTCCGGACGCATTCAGCGCGGCTCGCAGGCAGCAAACCTGGTGATGGCCCAAAGCGATAAATCTCTGGGGTCTGGGGGCCTGAGGGCTGGCCC
>JBJTOP010000407.1:0-1869 GCA_046074645.1 Planctomycetaceae bacterium
TCGCGAAACGCACAATCGCAACAACGCAACAACACAACAACACAACAACACAACAACACAGAATCGCATCAGAGGGGCAGAGGACAGAGCTTCAGAGTCCAGAGTGTCAGAGCACCCAGAGGCCGAATCGCAGAGGAATGACTCGAAAACGCGAAAACACTACTCCAACACCACACGAAAACCGTAGAGGCTGTTACGGTCCTCCGGAGTGTCGTGGTTGCGGAGCGCACAACGAACGTCGTCCGGCGCGTTGCCCCAGGAGCCGCCCCGCAAAACACGGGAAGACCCAGAGCCTGGCCCGCGAGGGTCCCTGAGCGGGGTGGACGGGTACTCGCCGAACCAATCCCCGCACCACTCCCACACGTTGCCGTGCATGTCGTACAACCCGAACAGGTTCGGCTTCTTCTGACCAACGCGGTGCGCGTACTGCTCGTCCTTGTCGTTAGCATTCCCGTCAAACCACGCATACTCCCCCAACAGACTCTCATCATCCCCAAAATGAAACCGCGTCGTCGTCCCAGCCCGGCAGGCGTATTCCCATTCCGCTTCCGTCGGCAGACGATACGTTTTGCCTTCCTTCTGGCTCAGCCGACGGCAGAACTCCGTCGCATCGTCCCAGCTGATGTAACTGGCGGCGTTTTGATCGCCAGCCTGAGAGTAGTTGCTTTCCTTCCACGGTTCTGTCCCCATCACCCCTCGCCACTGCCCCTGCGTCACCTCTGTGCGGCCCATGTACAAGGGCCTGCTGATCTCCACGCGGTGCTGCGGACCTTCATCGTTGAAGCGTCCCTGTTCCCCTTCAGGCGACCCCATCAGGAAGTTGCCGGCGGGGATCAGCACCAGTTCCTGACCGACGCTGTTGGTGATTCGCGGCGGGCGGATGCTGTTCTGCGGTTTCAATTGCAAATCGACGATACCGTTGGTGATCGGGTTGACTTTCTGCGATTTTCCGGGCTCTTTGTCTTTTACCAGCGTGTTCACTCGCCGATAGAGTGGCCCGGTCAGGGTGGACACCAGCGAGTCCCCGTCGGCCGGCATACTGTCATAATAATCGAGGAACGCCCTTGTGAGCGCTCCGTGACCCCATTCGGCATTTTCAAAGGCGCGTTCGCCCTGAGAACACGAAAACAAGGCGGCAGTGCCTTCCTTCAGATCCGCGGTTCGCACCCGGGAACCAAAGGCCCGCTGCCCGAGGGCGGCTGAGCGTGCCGAGGAGGGATCTTCGCGGCAGCAGTCGGCAAAGATCACGCGGTTGTCGGCACCGCACGCGTTGAGTGCGTCCAGCAGCTGTTTCATGGAGATCAGTGACACCGGGTCCGGTTCCAGCATCTCCTGACCGTTCTTTTCCAGGAGCACTCGGCCAGCACTGTCTTTGACCACACGGATGGTCGTGTCCCACGGACAAAAATATGCGTCTTCGTTGTACTGAACTCCGTGGCCAAACAGGCCGATCAGTACCACACCACCCTCAGCGCCATGCGTTCTGAGCTCTGTCAGGGCCGTATCGATCGCCGTTTTGGTGGCCTGCTGTCCCAGCAGTCTGACCACCGTGTAGCCGCTGGCTTCCAGCACTTTGCCCACGGCCATCGCATCGGCTTCGGGAAAGTCGATTTTCGCTTCGTTCATCTGCGCTTTCTGGTATGTCGTCACGCCAATCAGCAGCGCGTACTTGTCTGCAGCCGCACACGGTGTGAGCCACAGGCCGACAAACAGCAGCAGAAGCAGGGAAGGATGCAGGCGATGCATGGCAAAGGACTCCGCAGCAGTGAATGAAAAACAGCCTCGTGGAGAATGGGAATTCTCCGGTCGGCGATTCGAGTTGGCAAGTGAACAGCCGGTCAGTTGCCTCTGATCATGAAAACGGAGACG
>JBJTOP010000408.1:0-18980 GCA_046074645.1 Planctomycetaceae bacterium
AGCCGCATGGCGGCAGCCTGCGGGCAAAGAGCCCTGCCAACGCCCCACCAACGCACTCACCAGCGCGCGCACCTTCGGTGCGAAACATCGCCGGGGGCTTCCGCCCAACCGCTGGTGCCAAACGCAATCCCAAACGCAATCCCAGCCGCAATCCCAGCCGCATGGCGGCAGCCTGCGGGCAAAGAGCCCTGCCAACGCCCCACCAACGCACTCACCAGCGCGCGCACCTTCGGTGCGAAACATCGCCGGGGGCTTCCGCCCAACCGCTCAGCCGCATGGTTCAGCCGCATGGTGGCAGCCTGCGGGCAAACGGCCCTGCAAACTTCCCGCAAACGCCCCCGCCAGCGCGTGCACCTTCGGTGCGAAACATCGCCGGGGGCTCCCGCCCAGCCACTGGGTCCAAACGCATGCCAGCCGCATGGCGGCAGCCTGCGGGCAAACGGCCCTGCAAACTTCCCGCAAACGCCCTCGCCAGCGCGCGCACCTTCGGTGCGAAACATCGCCGGGGGCTTCCGCCCAACCGCTCAGCCGCATGGTTCAGCCGCATGGTGGCCCGCGGGCGTGCGGTCGAGGTCAATCGGCCGGTTCAATTTGTTCGATCCAGCGTCGAATCAGATCTACGCCAACGGGGTCGGGGACGAGGGAACCGATGGGTGGCATGCGACTGCGGTCGCGGTGACTGATGCGGTGCAGGAGCACGGAACTTGTCGGGGCACCTGGAGCAATCAGACGGGGGCTTGTGAGATCGAACGTGGAGTGAACGGGGGGCGCGTCGATCAGGCGACGTTTTTCGGGGAGTTCGGTGATCTCCGCTGAGAACTGTGAGTTTCCGCCACCGGCTTCGACATGGCAGGAAGCGCAGTTCGCGTGCAGCCATGAAGCCGCGCGGACTGCGAGTGTTGCGGATTGATCTTCGGGAGGGAAAAGTTTCAGTCGCTCGGCTGCTGGTTTGCTGATTGGTTTTGAGAAATAACTGAGCTGTTCAAGGAGATCCAGCTGGCCGATGGTGCCGCCGCTGCCATCCGGCACTACGCAGTTCATCTGGGGCTCGCACAATCCCAGCACGTAGTTCGCTGCGCGGGAATGACACACCATACACTCCGCCCGCGATGGGTAGTGCCACGTCTGTTTTTTCGCCACACCCGTGGTGGCATCTGTGATGCTGAAATCGGCATCGATCCCCTCGCGACTAACGAGCTCCGCGTCTGTGCCCTGTTCGTTCCAGCGGTAGGAGTATCCGGTCCACTCGTTCTGCCAGCGGACCATGAGTCGAGTTTCGATGGGAAATCGGGTTGAGGGGTTACCCTGTTGTTGTTCCAGCCAGAAGCTTTTGACAAGTACAGAGCCGTTCGGGAAGTTCCAGCCTCGTGGAGTTGTGTATTCGATGGTTTCGAGGTCCGGAACGGCCATCCATCTCTGCTTGTGGGCTCCGTCGGACCAGAATGGGACGTTGACTGAGTAGGGCAGTACACCGGGAGCCATCTGGTGTTCGGGGACAGACTGGTAAAGGCCGGTTTCGCTGAGTCGCTGCGGGAATTCAAACGGTTGTTCTGGTGGTGTGCGTTCCAGTTTCCAGATGCCGCCACCGTGATCAGCGATCAGTATTTCGCCCGAATGTCCTCGGGCGAAGCCAGCAATTTGCAGGGTAGTATCTGCGAGTTCGCGGTGGAATGTTGTCTGACCATTTTCGCTGCGGATGCCCCAGACTCGCCCGGTTGAGTAATCGCCGTAGAGGAAGCAGCCTTCGAGTTCTGCGAATTCGGTGTTGCGGCAAACGATGCCGCCAGTGAGGCTTCTGGCTTCGGCGTGGGAGTGTTCCGCGGCCGGTGGCGCGACTGGCTCGCTGCCGCGAGGCCGTTCGGTGTAAAACGGGTGACTGCCTTCCTGCACGCTCCAGCCATAATTCTGCCCTCGCTGAACACGATAGACCTGCTCCCACAAATCCTGTCCATTCTGGCCCACCCAAACTTCTCCGGTCTGCTGATCAATATCCAGCCGCCAGGGGTTGCGAAAACCATAGGCCCAGATTTCCGGACGGGCTCCGCTGACCGCGATGAACGGGTTGTCCGCAGGGATTGAATAAGCGCGGTCCGGAGTGGCCCCGCGAACGTCGATTCTGATCATCACTGCGAGCAGGTCGTTGAGTCCCTGTCCGGTCGCCAGCGGATCACTGTCGGTTGTGCCGTCCCCGGTTGGGCAATAGAGCATTCCGTCAGGGCCGAAAGCGAGATCCCCGCCGTTGTGTCCATTGGATTCCCATTCAAGAATAACGAGTTCGCTGTCAGGTTCAGCCTTCCCGCTTGCGTCGCGACTGATCGTCCAGCGGGAAATGCGGTTACGCTTGACGGCCTCTTTCACCGGACCATTGCTGATGACATAGATCCAGCGGTTCTGTTCGTAGAGCGGATCGAAACAGAAGCCGTAGATCAGAAAATCCGTAGCCAGCACTGGCTGAACGACGGCAGGATCGACCTGATTGTCGAACGCGACAATGCCACCAGGTTCGGTTCCGCCTGCCTTGTGGTCCACCACCAGCAGGCGCTGGCTGCCGGGTTCCGCACGAAGGTAAACGGGGGCCTTGACTTCAAGTTTTGACCAGACGCGGGTGGCGCGAAACGGAGGAGCGGGTTCGGCGGTGCCGCGAAGCTGTCTGGCGGTCCATGGAATTCGTGTCCGGTCTCCGGCACTGGCAATGCCGATGACCAGGGGCAGACACAGCAGGAGCCAGCAGTTGAAGCGGTGGCGGCAGCGTTGCATGAGATTGGCTCCGGTTGTCAGTACCGTACAGGGCTGGGCAGGGAAGGGCAGAGCAGGGCAGGGCAAAGCAGAGCAGGGCAGTGTGTGCCCTGGCGGTGTCAGTCGGTGGATGGGATGTCGCGTTCCGGCGGTTCGTCTGCATCCTGCAGATTATAGGTTTCGATGAGTTCCTTTCGGCGTTCGGCGACAGCCTGATCGAAGAGTGTGAGCACTTTCATGGCGCGGTCACGTGAGGTGACGAGTCCGATGATGAGGTATTGCGAAATAGCCGCGAGGTAGCAGATCCAGCCGACGATGAGTCGTGTGCGGCTGTGGTCGTGGGCTCTTTTCTTTTCGTTGTATTTGGCCAGCCTGTAGAATCCGAGAGGAAGGGCAGAACCGTCGCTGAGGCGTGCGTGGGTGGGGTCACTTTCGGCGAGGCCACAGGGGTAGAGGGCAGCGGCTGCCAGTCGCACTGCGGGCTGGGACGAGGCAGCTTCGAAGGAGATGCCGGCGGCGGCGATGGAACAGCCCATGCAGAGCCGTCGCTGCACTTCGATCAGCTCTTCCGTGTCTGGAGGCGAAGAAATTTCACCGCCGACGATGGCACACATCATGGCCAGTACCGGCGAGGATTTATTGAGGTGACGACAGAGAATCCCTTTGATCAGCGGCCATTTGAGCTCTTTGAGCTGCTGCAGAAGCGGGACTCCTTTGGCAAGTTTTGGCGGCCCCGGATGAAGAACGGCAAACAGATCCTGATCCGGCATGGTCTGGATGACACCGATGACCATCAGCAGTCGCAGTCCCATGGTGAACCAGTCAGCGCGATCCAGCCAGTCGACTTTAGTGAGCCAGCCGAACAGCAGATGTTCCATGTTGGCCGTGGCGGCCAGCAGCAGCAGCGAGGCACGGAACCATTCGCGAAGGTCCTTTTCAAGTTCTTCGCTGAGTTCCTGGATCCGGAAGACTCTTCTTAATAACAGCCGGAACAGTGGGATGGCGATCAGGCCAACGAGCAGTCTGGAGACTGGGCGGATGATTGGCCGGAAGATGGGTCCGAGGACATCCTTGAACAGTGATGCCCCCATCAGCATCCGGAAAAAATCCAACACTGAGAATCTCCGGCTGGGGGTGGAAGTTACCGAACAGCAAGTTTGAGGTGCTGTTTGCGGTGTGTCCGTGCAAAACGTCTTTCAGGAATGTATCCTCCGGCCGGGATCAATGCGACAGAGGTACTGGAATTGAGAGTGGATTTGGGAGGAAAACATGTTTGGAATGGCGGGCGAAACAGAACTGGATCTCAGGTTTGAGCTGTTCCGAATCCCGATTCGCGTGCATCCCATCTTCTGGATTTCCTCAGCCATGATGGTCTGGGACGGCGACAACCCTGCTCAAACGGTGCTTGGAGTGCTGTGCATTTTCTTCTCGGTCCTGGTCCACGAACTGGGGCACGCGTTTGTGATTCGGAAATATGGTTTTCCTTCAGAGATCGTTCTGTACGTGCTGGGTGGGTATGCTACGTCGTCGCATTTTCCCTTTCGAAAGGCCGTCGCGGTTTCGCTCGCGGGTCCCATGGCGGGTCTTGCGGTCGGGGCTCTGATTTTCCTTGCGGGACGCGTCGTGTTCCCTGAATTTCTGATTGCATACCCTCAGCTGTTTTACGTCTTCATTATGCTCATGTTCGGCGGAATGACAGTCAATCTCCTGAATTTGATCCCGGTCCTTCCACTGGACGGTGGCCAGATCATGGCGGCCTGTATTCGCCAGTACGGCCCCCGTGGGACGGACCGTTACGAACTGGCGTTGAAAGCGTCGGTCGGGATTTCGGGCGCAGTCTGCCTGTGGGCTGCCCGCTGCAACAGTGTGGGGACAGAGTTCTTTCCGTGGTTTTTGTTTGCCTGGTTGCCGTCCGAGGATGCCAGGTTTCTCTACACCCTGCAGCCGGATCCGCAGTTTCAGGCAATTTTCATGGGATATCTCTGTGCAAACAGCCTCGTGGCACTGAAACGCTTCTGAAGCCTGCCCTGTCAACAAAAAAACGCTCGATTTTTCCGATTTGTCCCCGATTAACGAATGACGTTACAATTGCCCAGCGCCCATCGTCCCTGAACGAACTGCGTATTTCCCAACGAAAGCGACACGAAATGAGCGAGGAAACGGAACCCCGCAAGTACTGGGTGGGTTTTGATCTTGGTGGCACAAAGATGCTGGCTGTGGTCTTCGACAGCCGGCTCCGCGAAGTCGCTCGCCGTCGCCGCAAAACGCGTGCGAATGAAGGTGAGTCTGTGAGTCTGGATCGGATTGCTGAAACGATTTCTCAGTCGCTTGAATCAGCTCAGGTGCCGATGAGTGCCGTGGCGGGAATAGGAGCAGGCGTCCCTGGCCCGCTCGATCTGCAGCGCGGGCTTGTTCTCGAAGCTCCAAATCTCGGCTGGAAGAACGTCGCTCTGCGAGATTTTCTCGCCAAACGATTCGGCTGCCCAGCAGTCATCTGCAATGACGTTGATGCCGGCGTTTTCGGCGAATATTCGGCCGGGGCAGGGCAGGGCTTTCGCGGAGTCCTTGGAGTCTTTCCGGGCACGGGGATTGGTGGCGGCTTTGTGTACGAGGGCAGCATCTTCCGCGGCAGCCGCTCATCCTGCATGGAAGTCGGCTATCTGCAAATGTCGGCAGACGGCCCGCTGGCTGGTGCCGGACCTCCGGGAACACTTGAGGGAATGGCCAGCCGCCTCGCAATTTCGGCAGAGGCCGCGAAGGCTGTTTTCCGTGGCCAGGCTCCGCATCTCAGAGATCTTGCGGGCACCGACATCTCCAGCATCCGCAGCTCGGCACTCGCCAAATCCATTGAACGCGGCGACAGAGTGATCGAACAGATCGTGCGGCACGCAGCAGAGCTGGTGGGGCAGGGCATAGGCTCCCTGATCAACATCCTCGCCCCCGACGTCGTCATTCTCGGCGGTGGACTCGTGGAGGCTATGCCCAGGCTGTATCTCGAAAGTGTCCAGGCCGGCATCAGCCGCAACGTGCTGCCATCTCTGGCAGACTGCGCTCGACTGAAGGTCAGCGAGCTTGGCGATCTGGCCGCCGCAGTCGGCGCCGCCGCACTGGTTCGTGCGGAGGCAGTGCCGGGCAGAAAGCCGAAACGAAAAGCGGAAGAGGATCACCCCAAAACAGCGGCCTCCTGAAGTTAACTCCTGTTCCTTACATCGAAATTTCCAGCGCTGAAGTCGCCCCATGTCCACTCCCGGCGAAACTCCTCGAATCGATTCCCCAGGCCGTGCAGAACCTCCCGCGGACCCGCTGCGCGGACGACGCGCCTTCCCTCTTGCAGTCATCGAACTGGGGACGTCCGCAATTCGCATGGCCATCGGTGAAAGCGACGGCGGTTCCGAGGTCCGAGTCCTTGAACAGCTCGTCCGAGGCGTCAGTCTTGGCAAGGACACGTTTACAGTCGGAGAAATTCAAAGAAAAACGCTGCAGGAATGCATTCGGGTGCTCAAAAGCTACCGCAGAAAGCTCCGCGAGTACCAGTGTTCGGAAGCTCGATACATCCGCGTAGTGGCCACCAGCGCCGTCCGCGAGGCACTCAATCGACTCGATGTACTGGATCGCATCTACATCGCCACAGGACTTGCCGTGGAGCTGATCGATGATGCCGAAATCGCCCGGCTGACATACCTCGGCGTACGACCACTCCTGCAGGATGATGTCGTCCGCGATAACCTCACAACACTGGTCGTCGAAGTTGGCGGCGGCAATACTGAAGTGCTCGTCCTGAGGGGCAAGAATATCGTGCACGCCCAGCCATGGCGACTGGGCTCACTTCGTCTCCAGCAGCTGCTGCTGCAGTCTGAAGCCTCCCGACGCGACTCCGAAACCCTGCTCACCGGGCAGATCGACCGCACGCTCGAACCGCTCGTGGAACTCATTCCCCGCGAACACCCGCCGCAGATCATCAGCCTCGGCGGTGACATGCGACTGGCAGCCCGACTGCTCAATCTTGCCCCCCGCAATGCAGGATTCACCCGCGTACCCGTTCGCGAACTCAGACGGCTCACCGAACGCATCCTGCCGATGCCGGTGGATACCGTCATGCACAAGTACCATATCGAACTGTCACAGGCTGAAACGCTCGTCCCGGCACTCCTCTCCAACCTGCGGCTGGCCGAACTGCTGCACGTCGAACAGCTGCTGGTGACCGGCTTCAATATCCGCGACGCCCTGCTCCAGGGAATGCTCCGCCCCAACGACTGGTCCGCTGACTTCAGAGAACAGATCGTCAATTCCGCTCTGGAACTCGCCCGCAAATATCAGGTGGATCTGGCCCACGCCCTGCATATCGCTGAATTCGCACGCCGTCTGTTCGCTGCCCTGCAGTCCGAACATCGTATGGACGCCCGCTGCGAGACCTTGCTTTATACCGCCGCACTGCTCCACGCCACCGGCCTCTTTGTGGGACTCTCCGGTTACCACAAACATTCGTATTATCTGATCATGAACAGTGAACTCTTCGGACTGAGTTCGCTGGATCACCAGCTGGTAGCCCTCATAGCCCGCTATCACCGCCGCGCCGCCCCCAAGCCGACGCACGAATATTTCGCCAGACTCGACAGGGACAGCCGCGTAATCGTGTCACGACTGGCCGCGATACTCCGCGTTGCCGTGGCACTTGACACCAGCGGCACCCAGCGAATCGGCAGCATCGACTGCTCACTCGAACGCAATCGCCTTGTCCTCACCGCTACTCGCTCCGCCGGAGACCTGTCACTTGAACGCATGGAACTGCGACAAAAGGCCGGTCTTTTTGAAGATACGTTCGGGATGGGAGTGCTGCTGCGGGAACCCAACGGACGCTGACTCCCGCAAAGCCCTCTGCTCGAACCCCGGAATCACGACGCATTTCACAGCACCCGCTTCAGGCCACAGCCGCCATGTTAAATCTTTCTGATGTCTTCATGAACCGCGAACTCAGCTGGCTTGAATTCAACCAGCGAGTTCTTGACGAAGCCTGCGACAGCTCCGTCCCACTCCTCGAACGCCTCAAATTCCTCGCCATCACTGCATCCAACCTTGATGAATTCTTCATGGTGCGCGTGGGCAGTCTGCTGATGTCGCTGCGAACCGGCGAGAATGCAGCAGACCCCACAGGACTCAGTGCCCTCGATCAGTTGAATGCCATGAGTCGCCGTGCGCAGAAGATGGCGGCTGAACAGTATCGCATCTATCTTGAACAGCTGGAACCCGCACTCACCGAAGCCGGCATCCGCCGACGTCGCCCCGGACAGCTCACCGAACGCCAGATGCAGGTCGTGGAGTCTGTGTTCCATGAACAGCTCCAGGCGGTGCTCACACCCATCGCCGTACACGACCCCGCCCGCTTCCCGCTGCTCTTCGGGCGAACTGTCAACGTGGCCGTCCAGCTGCAGGGCAGGGGGGACGATGAACCGTGGCGCTTCGCAGTCATTCCGTTCGGCAGTTACGACCTGCGGTACATCACTCTGCCCTCAGCCAGCGGAGCCGAATTCGTGATGACCGAGGACGTCATCGAAATGCTCGCGGAACTCTTCTTCCCCGGCCAGAAAGTGATCGCCACGGTTCCCTTTCGAGTCACTCGAAATGCGGACGTCACGGTCAGCGACGACGACGGTGCCGATCTGCTGGCGGAAATGGAAGATGTGCTGGAGGACCGAAAGGACAGCTTCTGCACTCGACTGGAGCTTGCCGACAAAGTCACTCCACAATTGCTCGAATTTTTGAAAAGTCTGCTCCGAGTTGGCGTGCGGGATATCTATCAGGCCCCCGGCCCGGTCGGTCTCAGTGACTTGATGCAGCTCACCAGTATCAGTGGGTTTGATAACCTGCTGTATTCACCATGGACACCGTGTCCGTCACCGCGAATTGACCCGGGCGAATCGATTTTCGACACCATGAAACAGCAGGATGTGCTGCTGTTTCATCCGTATGAGTCGTTTGAACCGGTGCTGCGTCTGCTGTCGGAAGCCGCGGATGACCGTGATGTGGTCGCAATCAAGCAGACACTCTATCGCACCAGTCGCAACAGCCCCATCGTCCGCTCCCTGATCCGCGCTGCAGAAAACGGGAAAAATGTCACCGTCATCGTGGAACTTAAAGCGCGTTTTGATGAAGCCAGAAACATCGAATGGGCACGGCAACTGGAGTACAGCGGAGTACAGGTGATCTACGGCGTCCGTGGCCTGAAAACACACGCCAAGGCCTGCATCGTGGTACGACGCGAACCGCAGGGCTTCCAGAGATACTGCCACTTTGGTACCGGTAACTACAACGAAATCACATCCCGCTTCTACACCGACATCAGCCTGCTGACCTGTCACCGCGATCTCGGTAACGATGCAATTTCCTGGTTCAACGCAGTCACTGGCTGTTCACAGATCCTGCAGTTCTCTCAGATTGAATCCGCACCAATCGGTCTTCGTGAGAAGATTCTGCAGATGATTCGTGTCGAGACGGAACGTGCGCGAAACGGCGACCGCGGGCACATCATGGCGAAACTCAATTCACTGGCAGACCCGATCATGATCGAAGCCCTCTGCGAAGCCTCGCAGGCCGGCGTGGAAATCGATCTGAACATCCGCGGTATTTGCTGTCTGAAACCAGGAGTCCTGGGGCGAAGCGAGAACATTCGTATTGTCAGCATTATCGATCGCTTTCTTGAACATGCCCGAATTCTGTACTTCCATCATGGAGGTGACGAACGCGTTTTTATTTCCAGCGCCGACTGGATGCCACGAAATCTTGATCGCCGTGTTGAACTGCTCGTCCCCATCCTCGATGACACCAGCAAACGCCGAGCGATTCAGATCCTTCGCACCTGTCTTCGCGACACCCGCAAGGCACGACTGCTCACTTCCGACGGCCTGTACCTTCAGCCGGCAGGGTCGGACCCCGAACCCGCCGTCTCTGCACCCGGCAGCGGACGTCGCCGCCGCAAAACACCAGCCCCCACACCAACCGACCCCGCCGCTCGCGGCGTGCATTCTCAGGCGGAATTTCAGAGACGGGCGAAGGAAGCCGCCGAAGCCGCATTCGAACGCAATCGCACCACCTTCACTCCGATCGAACCTATGCAATAAATGCCCCGGCCTGGATTTCTCCATCCGTATCGTCAACAATTCAGTCGCCAGCCAGAATTTCACCCCCTCCCTCGCGGACTCTCCGATGATTGCCTCCCGCCGGTTCGCACTGCAGTCTCTGCTCGGGACCGCCGCCACTGCTGTTCTCCTGCAGCAGCACGGCTACGCTGCACCTGCCAGCACCCATTTCCTGCCAACGGCACGTCGAGTTGTCTACCTGTTTCAATCCGGAGGGCCCTCGCATCTGGAGCTGTTCGATGAAAAACCACGGCTGCAGCAACTGCACGGAACTGAACTCCCGGATTCCATTCGCCGCGGACAACGACTCACCGGAATGACGTCAGGGCAGAGCAGTTTCCCGGTCATCGCTCCACGGTTCCGCTTTCACTCCTCAGCAGCCGATGGCCTGAGACTCTCTGAACTCCTGCCTCATACGGCGGCTGTGGCCGACAGAATCTGCCTGATTCGCTCGATGCACACCGAGGCGATCAATCATGATCCGGCAATCACATACATTCAAACCGGTTCACAGCAGCCTGGTCGCCCGTCGCTCGGGGCGTGGGCCAGCTACGGACTCGGCAGCGATGCCGCTGATCTCCCAGCATTTCTCGTGCTGATTTCGCACGGCAGTGGTCGAGACGCCAATCAGGGCCTGCTCGAACGACTCTGGGGAAGCGGATTTCTGCCATCCAGCCATCAGGGGGTGAAACTTCGCAGCGGTGCCGATCCAGTACTCTACCTCGCCAATCCACCGGGAATCGATCGTGATCTGCGCAGAAACATGCTGAATGGCGTTGCAACGCTTAATCAACTGCAGTTGCAGGAAACGGGCGATGCGGAAATCGCCACGCGCATTGCTCAGTACGAAATGGCATTCCGAATGCAGGCATCAGTTCCTGAACTTGTGGATGTGTCGCAGGAATCTGAGTCTGTCTTCAGGATGTACGGTGACGAAGCTCGTAAGCCAGGCACGTTCGCCGCCAATTGTCTGCTCACGCGCCGACTTCTTGAACGCGGCGTCCGCTTCGTCCAGCTGTACCACCGGGGCTGGGACCAGCACGGTGGCATTCCCACAAATCTTCCCAGACAGTGCCGCGATGTGGATCAGCCCCAGGCCGCGCTGATTCGAGATCTTGAACAGCGAGGTATGCTCGATGATACGCTGATCATCTGGGGGGGCGAATTCGGCAGGACCGTCTATGGTCAGGGTGGCCTTCAGGCAGATTACGGCCGCGATCATCACGGCCGCTGTTTTTCAGTCTGGCTGGCCGGTGGTGGAATTCGCGGCGGAATGGTGCTCGGTCAAACCGACGACTACGGTTATAATGTCGTCTCAGATGGTGTCCATATACACGACCTGAATGCCACAATTCTGCACTGCCTGGGACTCGATCACCAGCGACTGACATTTCGTTTTCAGGGTCGGGATTTCCGACTCACCGATGTGCATGGCCATGTGGTGACAGGTATTCTCAGGGCAGGGGAGTGATTCATGATGCGTCTGGGCTTTGTCGGAACCGGCCTGCTGCTGTCGTGGCTGCTGCTGGAAACGTCCGTGATTGGCCAGCAGCCGACGGTTACACCAGCGGCACCAGCAACAGCCACCGATGCTCGCACGCGCGAGCAGCAGCGAATTGAGGTACTGCAGCGGATCGCTCCCAGCGTCGTTTGTGTAATGGCCTCCAGCGGCGAAGGTGGCGGCTCAGGCGTGCTGATTTCAGCAGATGGACTCGCTGTCAGCAATTACCATGTGACGTCAGGTTCCGGCAGCTTTATGAAGTGCGGACTGAATGACGGACGTGTCTACGACGCCGTCATTGTCGGGATCGACCCTACCGGCGACGTCGCACTGATCCAGCTGCTCGGACGCACCGATTTTCCAGTCGCCATCCCAGGCAACAGCGATCTTGTGCAAACAGGTGACGAAGTCCTTGCACTGGGCAACCCGTTTCTGCTGGCTTCGGACTTTTCTCCTACCGTGACTTATGGAATTGTCAGCGGTGTTCGCCGCTATCAATATCCTGCCAATACGTTTCTTGAGTATACAGACTGTATTCAAATCGACGCTTCCATTAATCCTGGCAACAGCGGTGGTCCGCTGTTTGATATCCAGGGACGCTGGATTGGTATTAATGGCCGTGCCTCGTTTGAAAAACGGGGACGCGTGAATTCCGGAGCTGCCTATGCGATCTCTGTTAACCAGGTGCTGCGTTTTCTTGATTCGCTGCACTGCGGGCTCATCGTAGATCACGGCCGCACGGAATTCACCGTGGAAACCGGAGAGAATAACACAGCGATCGTGAGTCAGGTTTCGCAGTTATCCGAGGCGTGGCGGCGCGGACTCAAACCTCAGGCAGAATTGCTGACCTTCGCCGGCCGACCACTCACGTCCGCCAACGATTTTCAAAATGTGCTCGGCACCTTTCCTGAAGGTGATCGGGTTCCGCTCACGTGGCGAGATAACACCGGACGTCACTCCGCCACAATTCGACTGACCGCCCTGCACTCCTTCCGCAAGGCCCCCGAATTGCCCCAGGAACGTCGCCGCCCAAATCCCGATGGTGAGCCCGATTCGGAACAGAAACCAGAGGTCGAGCAGTTGCCCGAAGAAATCCGCCGGCTCTATGTGGAACGAGATGGCTTCTGTAACTTTCACTATAACCAGCTGAGACAAAATGCCCTCCTGCAGCCCCTGAAAGCTCAGACTGGTGCTGCTTCCGATCCGGCCAGCGTCTGGATCCTCAACCTGCAGATCCCTCTGGCAGCAGCCACCTCCCCCGCAGAACTGGCGATCAGTCCCGAAACCGTCGGTCTGCGACTGGGACAGTCAGCGTGGCTGCAAAAAATCGCCGAGCCGGAACCCGGTGAAGAGCCCCCCGCCTTCCCCGGACTCCTCACCGCTCTCGGACAACTCCGCAGACTCTTCAGCACAGACGCTTCCGCCTTCAGCGAAATCCTCGCCGCCGGTTCCACAGTGCATTTGCCACTGAACCGGACCCTGAAAGTTCTGATCACCCGCGACGGAATTCGAACTGCCCGCTGGTACTTCGAAGACTCCAGTCCTTTCCCCGTCGCCGTTGATGTGAGTTATTCCTCGGAACTTGATGAAGCACGGCTGATACTCGATGGCTGGCAATCCAACTCCGGACTTCCAGCCCCCGGGCGGATCGGCGTTGTCAGTTCTTCCAGCGAAGAAATCACCTGGCTGAAAGTTGATTCAGCGTCCATCCGAAAACAATGACGTCCGTCGCCCTCAACAGAGCAGGGCGGGGCAATGGTGATCGCATTCATATTCCTCAGGTTGTCCCTATGAACATCGTTGGCAGTCCGGCTTCCCGCCGACAATTTCTCAGCACCGCAGGCTGCCTGCTTGCCGCCGGCAACGCCTCCTTCAGCCTCGCCACGCAGGACGAACCGTCGAAGCAGTCAATCCAGCCGGCCGCAGATCCCCGGCAGCTTGTGGTGAAGCTGTTTGGAGCCGGTGTTGGCAGCCTCGACTCCTACGGTACCGGTATCATCGTGTCGCCTCAGGGACATGTGCTCACCATCGCCAATCATCTCGTCAGCACCGGCTTCCTGACCGCGGTCACTGCAGATGGCCGTCGCTGGCCAGTAGAGACCGTTGCAACCAGCACCGAACATGACGCGGCGATCGTCCGGATTCAGGCTCGCCCGGAAGACGTCTTCCCCTTTCTTGACCTGCAGCAGGCTGTTGATGCTGAACCCGGCACGCCGGTGCTGGCGTGGAGCAATATGTTTCGCGTCGCAGCGGGAAACGAACCCGTCTCTGTCGTGCACGGTGTCATCGCTGCCTCCGTGCCGCTCGAAGCCAGCCAGGGTCGCTGGAAGTTTCCCGTCAAAACTCCGGTCTGGATTCTTGATGCCATCACGAATAACTCCGGGGCCGGTGGTGGCCTCGTCGTTGATGAATCCGGACGTGCCGTGGGAATGATCGGACGCGAAATCCGCCATGCTCGCAGCCGCATTTGGGTCAACTACGCCGTCCCCCTGACAGCACTCCGACCGGTTGTCGCTGCCATGATCGAAGGACGACGAATAACTCCATCAGCCACCGCTGCCGATTCTGCACCACTCATCAGCGACCGCGAACTCACCGGCCGCTTCGGACTCACGATGCTCCCTTCCGTCATTGAACGCACCCCCGCCTGGGTCGATGCTGTGACTCCGGATTCCCCGGCGGCCCGCGCTGGAATTCGCCGAGGTGATCTGATCCTGCTGATCGGAGACGCCGTCATCACCAGCGTCACCGATGTCCGCCGCCAAATCACAGCAGCCGTTCCCGGCCGTGAACTCTCGGTCACGGTGAACCGGCAGAACGAACTTACCGCGCTGAAACTGGCCGTGCCTCCCGCACGAAAGTGAACACCCAGGCGGCCGTCCGCGAGCTTCCGATCCTCCCGTGCAGCCATCGGCATTTGCACCACACCCAACGTCCGATAATGTCTGTTATGTGAAGTTGTTTGGGAAAAATGCCAGTGTTTTTGCGGGGTGCAATGGCCCGATCACAATTGCGTCAGTCGGGAACGCAGGCTGACATCGAGGTCCTGCAGCGATATTCCGGCACGGTTGAGCTGCCGCAGGATTCGCTCATCCAGACGCGAATTGACGTCCGTACCCGAATCCGGATCGCGGGGCAGTCCCAGAGCATCCGCGTGCCAGTCCGCCAGAACACGCTGAATCACCGCCGACGGTACTCCCGCAAGATGCTCTCGGGCTCGCTGTTCAATATCAGAACGCTGGCTGTAGATGCCGGAAATCTCTCGGAGCATCGCGGAGTCGGCGGCCGAGAGCTTCGCGGGGCCGATGTCCGCAGCAGGAGGCGAAGCGGCGGGGCGGTCAGGGGACGGAGCGGAGCTGACTGGAGTCGAACCACCGCGAAGCTGGCCTTTAAGCATGTCAGAGATCAGCTGCGGCATTTCGGAGGGCATGGCCTGTCGCAGCTGGCTGAGCAGTTGTTGCTGCTCTTCAGGCGCAGCGGACTCGATGGCACTCAACGTTGCCCTCGGAAGCGAATCGCGCACACGCACAGGCAGCAGCCGGATGATTTCATATCCCAGCCGGTCAGCTGAAATCAGTTCCCCGTTCTTCGGGGTTGCTGCCGGCGGTGCTGTGTCGTTACCGCTTGCCGATGGCAGCAGATCTTCAAGTCGAAAGTTCTCATTCAGGCCAGGAAAACTTCCGGGATCTGCAGGTCTGGCGTTCGCGAGATCATCCACTGCCGGCTTGAGGTGCTGATTGAAGCGATCGATCACATGCTGGACCATGGGCACCGCATGTTCAGGCACCAGCTTCAGCAGTACCTGAGAATGGCTGAGAATTACGGCCGCCCCGTAACCAGAATAAGTCTGCCCCACCACGTTGCGGATCGAAGGAGACATCGTGATCAGGAAGTACATGGCCGTCATACAGATGATAAGGCCTTTGGCGAAGCCGAGAAGGCCACCCAAATGACGATCGAAATCCAGGATTTTTGTTTTCTCCATCCAGCTGCTGGCCATACCAGCGGCAAGAAATGCCGCTCCACACAGCCCCACGTAAACGGCCAGCATGGCCAGCCACTGCCGCAACGGAGGGTCAACGGCAATCAGGGGTTCGATTGCCGGTGAAAGTGTGCCCGCGAACTTAAAGCACAACAGCAGCGCAATGACCCATGCGAGCTGTGAGAGCAAGCCGCGAGTGGCGCCGCGGATTGTGCAGTACAACAGCACTCCGACAACCAGCAAATCCACAACCTGTGACGAATTCATGGCCGGACCATCCCTGTGACGTCGTGAGGTAACCGCCGCAGTTTACGGCGGAGCCCGCCATCCAGAAAAGACCGATTCCCGTTGTGATTTGACGAATCAGAAAAGCTGCGTGCTGTCGAGCAGCAACGTCACCGGTCCGTCGTTCAGCAATCGCACGTCCATGTGCGCCTGAAACTTTCCTGTTTCCACCTGCAGGCCCGACCCGCGCAATTCCGCCGCGACAGCCTGATACAGAGGTACAGCAACTTCCGGGCGGGCTGCCTCAATAAAGCTTGGCCGGCGACCCTTTCTGCAATCACCATAAAGCGTGAACTGGCTGACCAGCAACACTGCCCCGCCGACATCCGCAAGTCCCAGATTCATTCTGCCTTCCGGATCTTCAAAAACTCGTAAACCCGCGATTTTCGTCGCCATCCAGACGACGTCTTTTTGAGTATCGCCGTGGGAAATCCCAAGGAGCACAAGGAATCCGCGTCCGATCTGACCGGTAACGCTTCCATCCACGGTCACTGATGCTTCACTCACACGCTGCACGACAGCTCTCATCGTCACCTGTCTCCTGCCTGCATTCACCTGATAAATCGTCCGGCGTCCAACCCCGCCAGTGAAATCGGCGGGGCCTCCTGTCGCAGCAGGGCACTCAGAATCCGTGCTGTCCCGGGAGACATCTGCAGGCCCGAACGGAAGTGCCCGGCTGCTACAAACACATTTTCATACCCCGGTACATTCCCAAGCAGCGGCAGATCGTCAGCGGAGCCGGGCCTGAGCCCCGACCAGCACCTCACGAATTCCTGATCTCGCAGCTTCGGTACGAGTCCGCAGGCAAATTCAATCAGCTCCGCAACACCCTCTGCCGTGTTGCCCTTTTCAAATCCGACCTGCTCCTCTGTCGATCCTGCAAGCACAAACCCGTCAGTGCGCGGAACCAAATATCGCCGACCGACTTCAAGCATGCAGCTAAACAGAGGTTGCGAGGTTCTCAGCTGGACCATCTGACCGCGAACTGGGCGAACTGGAAGACTCACCGCGGGCTGCGGAAGAATTCCGGCCGTCCACGCGCCTGCGGTGATGCAAACCTGCTCCGGACAACATCGCTCCGTGCCCAGCAGCACTGATTCTATCCGTTCACCACGCTGCTCCGGAATCACCACGGATACATGTTCAAGGAGTTCCACATTCAATTTTTCACAGGCGGCTCTGAGTGCCCGCAGGTGCCAGGGGTTGCGAACCTGCGCCTGCTCCGGAAGCCAGACGGCTGAACTGAGTTGATGGCTGAGTTCCGGCCATACACTTTTCAGACGCTGCGGACCGATTACCTCTGCCCTCGCACCATCAGCTGACCACTGCCCCGCCACTTCCCTCGATTCATTCGGGCCACTTGTGAACAGCAGCGAACCGGAGACTCGGTAACCGTTGTCGTACCCGGTGAGCTCCTGCAGGTGCGCTGAAAGTGCCGGCCAGAGCCCGTGACTCAGGGATCGCAGTCTGGCTTCAGGATTTTCAGAAT
Organism: Planctomycetaceae bacterium; assembly: GCA_046074645.1. Lineage (GTDB taxonomy): Bacteria > Planctomycetota > Planctomycetia > Planctomycetales > Planctomycetaceae > SXXK01. The sequence goes on from JBJTOP010000408.1 coordinate 17,127, forward strand.
CAGGCACGCAACCGGGCGGAAGCATTCCTGCACCCGCCCATGATGCCTCCTGTCCCACCGCCTGCCGATCGGCCACCGTCACTTTCAGACCGTGCTCTGCCAGCTCGAAAGCGATTGTCAGCCCAATCACGCCTCCGCCAATAATCAGGATGTCCGGTTGACTGCGTGCCATGAATAACCGTACCGTTCAGGCTCTGTGCCAACAACCTTATTTACTGCCAATGCAATACAGAGTTTCTCCGCGAGCCGGACCGTCGCCCTTTGACGTGCGCATGTACAGGCGACTCCCGGTGGCAGCGATGGACGCAAAACCGGAATCTCCCAGTTGATTCTGAGCGATCAATTCATACTTCTCGGGGTTGGCCCGAATGGCCCAGGTCATCCCGGCTTCGCTGGTGGCCAGAATCACGTCTCCGATCAGCACAGGCGAAGTCGATACAGGGCCTCGGAGCCGTTGCTTCCAGCGTTCTTCACCCGTCTTCGCGTTCCAGCAGTAAAACACTCCCTGATCGCTCAATGCATAAATATGACCGCCTGTAATCAGCATCGACTGCTCGTAGCATTTCACCTTGTTCTTCCACACAACACCAGAACCATCCGCCCTGACAGCTGCCGTCTCTGAATCCGGATACCCGCCGCTGGCAAACACGGTGTCTTCATTCCAGATGCAGGTGCCACAGGTGGCCATGGTGAGACAGGGAGTGTTCCAGAGCGGAGTGCCGTCAAGCGGATTGTAGGCAGCAATCATCGATGTTCCGCTCAGCAGCAGTTGTTCACGGTTGCCGAAGCGAGCGACGATTGGAGACCCCCAATTCAGGCTGAGAGGACGTTCATGTGACCATGCCTGACGACCATCGCTGAGTCGAAATGCTCGCAGCCATGCACCTGTATCGCAGTCAGCCGAAACGATCAGAGTTTCGTTGTATATGGTCGGTGATGATGCATAGCCGTACTCGTAGGCCTGCGGCCGAAATCGTCCGGCATCAGCTCGCCACACGACTTTTCCTTTCAAATCCAGTGCAACCACCTCGATTTTCTCGTGATGATTAAACGTCACATAGATCTTCTTCCCGTCCGTGGCCGCGGTCGAGGATGCGTGTGTGTTCTTGGGGTGCAGCACAGGGAATCCACCCTGGCTGATCGGGGTCAGCCACGCCCGCTTTCCTGTGCGACGATCAAACGCAAGGACAGCCTGCGTCTGGCTCGATTCGTCGGCACTGCAGATGACCACAAGGTCACCAAACACGATGGGTGATGAGTGTCCGCGGCCGGGAACTGGTGTTTTCCAGATGACATTTTTTGTGTCGCTCCATTCCACCACGAATTCCTGACCGGGCTCTGCCGTGTTGTTTCCCAGCGGGCCGCGCCACTGCTTCCAGTCGTCGCAGAAGATTTCAGGAGCGGCCGATGTCAGCAGGGCAGCAGCCAGAATAATCGATGAACACAGCTTACAGGACATACCGAGGCTCCGGGAAAAGCAGGGAAAACGTGGCCGTCAAGGGCCGGCCAGGATCGGTGGACAAAGGGAGTGTCCCTGAGCGAATTTCAGAGTCAAGCCTGAGCCCGTCAGAGTACTGCAGGCTTCGAATTCCCGGGAACCGTTGATGATCCGCGACGATTGTTCACCGAATGCAACATCCCCCCGATCCTCAAATCAACGCCTGCTGTTGCCAAACATCCACAGATTTGCACATCCCAAACAACTCCCGCCCGATCCGCTCACCATCAGACGTGTGCCCCGAAAAGACGTGCTTAAACAGATCCGACGATGCAGAGTAACCCTGAGAATCTGTAATCCGCGATTTCGGCTCGCGCGCCGCAGTCGGCGCCCCCATGAGTTCCCCGAAGAATCGG
>JBJTOP010000409.1:0-15018 GCA_046074645.1 Planctomycetaceae bacterium
TCGATCCCGCAGAATCGCTCAGCCCAGGTCAGGCCGAAGAGATCGACCGTGTTTACCGAGCCTGCCCGCATCTCTCAGACGACGATTTTGTGGCTGAGAACCTGTCAGAGTTTCTGAGTTGAGCCGGGGGGGGCCGCAGCCACGCGGCTGAGCGGTTGGGCGGAAGCCCCCGGCTGTGTTTCGCACCGAAGGTGCGCACGCTGGCGAGGGCGTTGGTGTGGCGTTGGCAGGGCCTTTGCCCGCAGGCTGCCGCCATGCGGCTGAGGTTGCGAGCGGTTGGGCGGGAGCCCCCGGCTGTGTTTCGCACCGGAGGTGCGCGCGCGGGTGTGGGGTGTTGGCGAGGGCGTTGGCAGGGGCGTTTGCCCGCAGGCTGCCGCCATGCGGCTGGGATTGCGGCTGGAGGGCCGATGCGATTGTCTGCGATGTGTGAAGACTTCTGGGGTATCTTAATTCGTCAGGCAGCCCTGGATTCTGTGGCGTGTGTGACTGTCAGTTCGGGGATGGACAGCAGGAGTTGAACGGTGGAGAGAAGGGCTCCCTGTTGCGAGCGAACGGTGTTGGCGGCGGCGTTGCCGATGCGATGGCGTTCGAGCGGCTGGTCGAGCCAGTGCTGGAGGAGGGGGAGGAGTTCGGCCGGGGACTGAAGCTGGCGGCAGGCGTCAGCTTCGCGAAAGATCTGTACAACGTCGCGGAAGTTCCAGGTATTGGGGCCGAACGTGACAGCGGCTCCCCATGCAGCGGGTTCGATCATATTCTGGCCGCCGCGGTTTCCGAAGGAGCCGCCGACGAAGGCGAGATCGGCGAGTCCCCAGCAGGCGCCCAGTTCGCCGATGGTATCGAGCAATCGCACGCAGCTGTGGCTGACGGGGGTATTGGTTGGGTCTGTTGAAATTTTGGACCGGCGGAGCAGCGGCAGTCCGTTGTTGCGGACGAGTTCCGCAACTTCCTCGAATCGTTCGCGATGCCGGGGCACGAGGATGAGCTGGAGTGTGGGATGGAGTCGTCGGAGTTGTTGCCAGGCGTCGAGGATCCACCGTTCTTCTGGCGCCTGGGTGCTGCCGGCCATGAGCACGGGTGCCTGGGGGTCGATTTGGAGGAGTGTCCTGAGCAGCCGTGTTGGGGGGTGTTGGGGGCTGCAGGCGACTCCGTCGAACTTCACCGATCCTGTGATGTGGATGCGTTCCGCGGGGACTTTCAGGTGCAGCAGTCTTTCTGCACACGGCCGAGACTGTGCGGCCACGAGAGCGATGCTGGAAAAGACGGGCCGCAGGAATCGCTCTGCCCGCAGATACCGTCGGAAGCTGCGTTCGCTGAGACGTGCATTGACGATTGCCACGGGGACCTGCTGACGGCGGCATTCGAGCAGGAGTCCGGGCCAGAGTTCGAGTTCGACGAGGACGAGGAGACTGGGGCGAACGGCGGAGAGAGCGTTTCGAACGGCCCAGGAAAAATCGAGCGGAAACCAGACCAGTTGGCAGCCGGAAAAACGCTGTTGTGCGAGGTCATATCCGGAGTCAGTGGAGGTGGAAACAACGATGTTCCAGGAATCGCGGGTCTGTTTACGGAATTCTTCGACAATTTTTTGCAGCTGGACGATTTCGCCAACACTGACGGCATGAAACCAGGCGGTGGGTCGATGATTCGGGGGCGTGGGGAGTTGGCCGAAGAGTTTTTGTCGGAGGCCGCGTCGGTACCGTCCGTGGCGGAGCATACGCCAGATGATGACGGGTGAGAGCATCACGAGGAGTGTGGCGTAGAGCAGATTCAGGAGCCAGGGCATCAGCGACCGCAGCATTTCTTGTATTTCTTTCCGCTTCCGCAGGGGCAGTCGTCATTACGACCAACTCTGGGGGCGGCGTTGATGATGGGTTTGGTGGCCACACCTTCTTCGCCGGCTTCCGGAGCATTGGTGGCGAGTTCATCGACGCGGGATTCCGGCGGTGGGGCGACGTCATGTTCTGTGGCGGTGATTCTCCAGAGCGACCCAACGAACGCGGGGCTTTCGTGTTCGACGCGGAAGATGCTTTCGGTGACTTGCGTGGCGATGCGTTCCCACATGGCGAGGAACGCGCGGCGACCTTCACGTTTGTATTCGGTGCGAGGATCTTTCTGGGCATATCCGACAAAGCCGATGCCCTGGCGGAGGTAGCCCATGAAGTAGAGGTGTTCTTTCCACGCGGTATCGACGAATTCGAGGAGGATGGAGCGTTCTGTCTGGCGGAGTTCGGGTCGGAAGATCTGGTCGATACCCTGAAGGATTTCGGAGCGAACTTTTTCGACGGGAAGTGTGCGAATGGCAGCGGGATCGAGCTGGAGTCCGAGGTCATGATCGACATAGTTAAGGAGGCTGGTGGCCTGGGTTTCGGAGAGCCGTGTTCGAGGGCGGCTGTTACTGAGGATTTCGGAGAGTCTGGCTTCGACGATGGCGGTGGCCGGGCGGCGGGCGAGAAATTCGCGGCTGGTTTTGAGGAGCAGTTCGCGGATGGCGGAGGATTGCAGATCGGCGATGGCGGCCGGATCGAAATCGGTGCGAAAGCGGGTATTGGCCCAGCGTGCGAGGCGTTCCCGGTTGGCGCGTTCGTTTTGCTGGCCATCGCCTGCGAGGAAGTTGTGGATACCGACGGCGACGGGGAAGGAGGCTTCCTTTTCGTCGTACTGCTGAGCGACGCGTTCCCGAAGGACTCGGGGAATGGACGCCTGGTCGAGACTTTGAAATTCTTCGGGTTGAATGGCGATCTGGAAATTGAAGCCGACCCAGCCGGCAAGGGACTTGTGCGGGAAGAGCGGGTCGAGGAAGTTATCAAGTTCAGAAAGGTCGCGGCGGGCGAAGGCGTCGCGAACTTTTTCGAGGAGCAGAGCGGGAATTTCGTCTCGGTCACGTGAGCGGAGATCGCGGTCATTGACGGTGATGGAGAACGCGCGGTTGGCCCATTTGACGAGAGCGATGTAGTTCCAGTCGAGCTTACTTTCGGCCGCTTCGGGGAGGTGCATTTCCAGTTGATCGTTGATCTGAATTTCGCCCTGGCGTTCGAGTTCGTCGCGGATCCAGCCTTCGATATCGCGGCGGTTCATATCGCGAATATCACCGGCATCGGCTTCGATCTGAAATGTTTGGTGGATCCAGGCGGCGACGGAATCCCAGCGGTAGTTTTTGTCGAGGAACTGTCCGCACCAGCGATCGATTTCGCTGTGCATCATGCCGAGGATGAGTGATCTGCAGTCTTCGCCGTCAAGAATTCGTTGTCGATAGGTGTACGTGCGTTTGCGCTGCTCGTCCATGATCTCGTCATATTCGAGCAGATTCTTGCGTTGGTCGAAGTGAGTTTCTTCGCGTTTTTTCTGAGCTTTTTCGAGTTGTCGGGTGACCATGGGGCTGACGATGGGTTCACCTTCGGTGAGTCCGGCCCACTGGAGGAGTCGTTTGACGTTGTCACCGGCGAAGAGCCGCATGAGGCGATCATCGAGTGAGATGAAGAAGCGGCTGGAGCCTGGGTCTCCCTGTCGGCCGGCGCGTCCGCGAAGCTGCAGGTCGATGCGGCGGGAATCGTGGCGTTCGGTACCGACGACATGGAGTCCGCCGGCCACTGCGACTTCCTTCCCTTCGGCAGCCATACCTTCGCGGTCAGCGATTTGTCGGGTGAGCGCATCCCATTCGGCTTTGGGGACTTCGAGTCGTGACTGGTAGCGAGTTTTGAGTTCTTCCCAGGCGGCATGTTCGGGGTTACCTCCGAGGATGATGTCGGTTCCGCGACCGGCCATGTTGGTGGCGATGGTGACGGCGTTGCGGCGGCCCGCCTGGGCGACAATTTCCGCTTCCCGCTCGTGCATTTTTGCATTGAGCACTTCATGGGCGATACCGCGGCGTCGGAGGCGATCGCTGAGCATTTCGGAGAGTTCGATGGAGGTGGTCCCGACGAGGAGTGGTCGGCCGGTGCGGTGGATCTCGACGATCTCGCTGACGACGGCGTCCCATTTCTCTTTTTCTGATCCGTAGATGCTGTCGGGATGATTAATTCGAAGCATCGGGCGATTGGTGGGAATCGCTACAACATCGAGGTTGTAGATCTTGAGGAACTCTTCCGACTCCGTCATGGCGGTGCCGGTCATTCCGGAGAGTTTGCGGTAGAGTTTGAAATAGTTCTGCAGGGTGATGGTGGCCAGAGTCTGTGTTTCGGCTTTGATGCGAACACCTTCTTTGGCTTCGACTGCCTGATGCAGTCCGTCTGACCACTGGCGGCCTTCCATTTTGCGGCCGGTGTTTTCGTCAACGATGACGACTTCCTGTTTTTCCACGACGTAGTGAACGTCGCGTTTATAGAGGTAGTGGGCTTTAAGAGCGTTATCGAGCAGGTGTGGCCATTCCATATTGCCGGCGGTATAGAAACTGTCGACACCTGCGAGTTGTTCAGCGCGTCGGACACCGGCTTCGGTGAGGTGGCAGGTGAGTTCTTTTTCCTTGACTTCGAAATCCACATCGCGGCGGAGTTGTCTTGCGATTGCTTCGGCGCGGGGGTATTTGTCGAGGTTATCGTGGGCGGGGCCGGAGATGATGAGCGGGGTACGGGCTTCGTCGATCAGGATGTTGTCGATTTCATCGACGATGGCGTAGTCGAGCGGTCCCTGGACCTGCTGTTCGACTGTGGGTTTCATGTTATCGCGGAGATAATCAAAACCGAATTGGTTGCTGGTGCCGTAGGTAATATCGCAGGCGTAGTGCACCTGACGTTCGGCGGAATTCATGTTGGACTGGATGGCGCCGACGGTGAGTCCCAGCTGGAGGTAGACGGGGCCCATCCATTCCATATCGCGGCGGGCGAGGTAGTCGTTGACGGTGACGACGTGGACTTTGCCTGCAATGGCATTGAGAAAGGCGGGGAGGGTGGCGACGAGTGTCTTCCCTTCGCCGGTGACCATTTCAGAGATCATGCCTTTGTGGAGGATGTAGCCACCGATCATCTGCACTTCGTAGTGCCGCATCTTCAGAAATCTGCGGCCGGATTCCCGGACGGCAGCGAAGGCTTCCGGCAGGAGATCATCGAGCGTTTCGCCATTCTGAAGACGGGCGCGGAATTTCGAGGCCGTCTGGCGCAGTTCATCATCGGTCAGCTTCTGCCACTCAGGCTCCATGGAGTTGATGCGATCCAGCATGGAGCCGGGGACGATGGTTGTGCGCCCCTGCTGATCGCGGACAAACCCAAGGCGACGCATGCGGCGTTCGTTGGACGATCCGAAGAGGGACGTGATGCCACGTTCGATGCGATAGGTTGCGGCAGAGAAAAAATCGCCAACTTTTTCCAGAATCTCCATGTTGTCTGCATTTCCTGATGACCGAAGTCGCGGAGAAGGCCGCCGCCCGGCGAGGCGACAAAGCTGCTTGAATTCACTTATTCTAGGAATCTTTTGCCTGGTGGGTCAATGGCGGAGGGCAGCGTGATGGGCGGTTGTTCGTCGGCTTTCCCATTCGCACACCGACCCGGCCAGCGGCAACGCGCAGGATTGCCCGGGACTCGACATTCCGCGATAATCCAGCAGCCCCCCCCTGCTTCTCTCGAAGGAGACCCCGCTATGCTCCTGACGACTCCAACTGTCTCCACCGCCGAAACTCCAGACCCCAAAGTCGCCTGGGTTGCTCATCAATGGGCGTGGGATCGCCCGTTGATTTCGTGCCGGTTCGATCCCGCCGGCGAGTTCGTGTTCTGCGGTTCAGAAGACCGCAATATCGAGCGTTTTCGGCTGTCCGACGGAGCTCGCACAGTGCTTGCGGGCGGTCATCAGACGTGGGTCAATGCGTTCGCTTTTGCATCGGACGGGGCGGTGATCATCAGCGGCGGCTGTGACGGCAGGCTCGTCTGGTGGAATGCTCGTGAGGAAGCCCCGATGCCGCTGCGGTCCATACCCGGCCACGGCACTCACTGGGTGCGGTCGCTGTCCATGAATGCCGACGGCTCACTGCTGGCCAGCGGCGGCAACGACAAAATGGTGCGACTCTGGAATCCCGCCGATGGCTCTCTGGTTCGGGAATTGACCGGACACGAAAAACAAGTCTATTCCGTGTTGTTCCACCCGGATGGCAAATCAGTGTTTTCAGGGGATCTCGGTGGATCGATTCGGCAGTGGGATGCGGCAACGGGAGCAGAGATTCGCAAATTCGACGGGGCTCCGCTGTATTCTTACAACGGCGGCCAGCAGGTGGATTTTGGTGGAGTGCGCGGCATCGCGGTTTCTCCTGATGGCAAGCGGCTTGCAGCCGGAGGCCTGCACAAAGCCTCCAATCCGCTCGGCGCGGTGCACGAGCCGCTTGTGGTGCTCTTCAATCTGGAAACCGGGGCCGTTGAACGCCAGCAAATTGCAGAAGGAATTACCCAGGGAGTGCTCTGGAGACTGGTCTGGCTGGCGGATGGCACGCTGATGGGCACCAGCGGTGGCGGCAGCGGTGGCTGGCTGATTTTCTGGAAACCCGATGCTGACAAAGACTTCCACCGCTTCCAGCTCCCCAATCTGACTCGTGATATGGACCTGCACCGAGACGGAGTCACCATCGCGACCGCTCACTATGATCGCAACGTTCGCATCACAAAGCTCACGCCAAAACCTGCATGACGTCTGCCTAGCCGCGTTGTGCTCTGGGCGACATTTTGAGTGACGTGCTTTTTGCCGGGGCGAAACGCAACAATCCAGCACTCAGAATCCCCGTGGAATTTTTCACCCTTGCAGTCTGGCATCAGGGCGGGGCAACTCGGTAGAATCCCGGGATGCAATCTTCCCCTGCCGCCACATTCCGCTTTTCTCTGCAAGCCCTGCTGCGTCCGCTTGTGACGGCAGGACTGCTGCTGTGCTGCGCGGTCGCCTCTGCCTGTCAGCCACCCGACGGGGCTGACGAATCGTGGTACACAGGCTACCAGGGCCTCAGGGTGCTCATGGAAGAACAGGGGCTGTCCGCTCCGGGTGACCTTGAACAGGTGCTCCGTAACCCATCGCAGTCCGCAGTGCTGCTGTTTGGGTCAATGGAAAATGTCTCCCGCAATGACTGGCTGCGACTGCGTCGCTTTGTCGCTCAGGGCGGAGCAGCTCTGGCGGCATTCGAGGAACCGCGGTTCGTGCGAATTCCGGGCATTACCACCTGGTTCCCCGGCCCTGTCACTTCGAACGACCCTGCGCTCCAGTACGCTGGTTTCAGCGATGTGCTGCAGCTCCCGATCGAACGTCCACATCCGCTGGTTCAATCCGTGCCTTCGATCGTCATCAACCGCAGCGGATTTTTTACGGAGCCTGAGGATGCATCGCTGCAGTGGACAGCCGTGGTCCGATGTCCTGAACAGCTGCAGCCGGCGACCGCAGTTGGTTCTGCGATTCTGGCGGTGGGCGTCGATCCGTCGGGGTCCGGAGGCCTGTTTATTCTGGCCGCTGATAAAAGTCTGTTTTCTGACGGCATGATCTGGCACGGGAACAACTCCATTCTGGCGATCAACACCGTGCAGCAGCTGGCCGCCGGCCGCCGGTTTTATGCGGTGGTCGAAAGCGGACAGCTGTCTTCCTCTGATAACTCGCCAATGCCCACGCCGGACGCTCGTTCAGACGCGCCGCCCCCTCAGCAGTTTCCTGACATACTGCGGAATCAACCACCGCCCCTGAACCAGCCCCCGCCGTTTCCACCGTCCATCAGTCCACCACCTTCGGACCTGCAGACCATCCTGCGGACCGCCAACGCGGTGCTGGACAAGCTCCAGCAGTCAGACCTGCTCAATCGCACTCTCCGAGATCGGCCGCGCAGCGTACGCCCTGGCGGCTGGCTGCGAACCATGCTGCTTCTGGTCGCCCTGATCGGCGGCCTCTGGGCTCTGCTCCTGCTGATCCGTCGCAGCCTCCCGCCGCTCCCGGAATGGAAAACTCGACTCATGCAATCCGTCTATGGAGTGCAGACCGCGCAACAGATTCAAACAGAAGAGTTCGGGGCCGCCGCCGAAGTGCTCTGCCGACGCTTCTGCGTGGAAGTGACCGGCTCACCGCTCGAATCAGACTGGATACGACTCCGCTCCAGCCGCCCACTAACTTCGGCCATCGCAGCCCTCCCCGCTCCGCTCAAATCCAGCCTCGAAGAAATCGTCGGCATCGCCGTTCAAGGCAGCCGCATCTCGCTCCCCGAATACCGCTTTAAACAACTCGGCGCCCACCTTCGCGATCTGCTCCTGCACCACCGCCGCTTTCCCCTGCTCCCCGCCCCCGCAACGGCCGAGGGAAGTTAAGCAGGCGGAAGTTCTTTCACTCAAACCCGAAGAAGGGGGGTCATTTCAATAGCCGCATGGCAGCAGCCCGGTGGCATCGGCCTTCTCTCAATCACAAAAAAGGCTGGTACCGGCCGATTGACATCGTCCGCGCGCCTGGCATGATCGTGGCAAAGCTTTTTCATCAGAAGTGCACATTGAGCAGCCGGAATCGTTGAATAAACTCAAGCAAAAAGGCACAACTCACAGGTCAGCACGCATTGGTACAATTCGAGATCAAAACATGGGTCTTTCAGGCGACACGGAAGTTCAGGACGAAGTGGCAGCTGAACGTTCTCGTCAGCTGAGTCTGCAGGGCAGCCAGCCCCCGACTGAGCCGCCGGGTTACTCGGTGGTGCGTCGTCTGGGTACAGGAGCATACGGCGTCGTCTGGCTGGCGCGGGAGGATCGGACGGGGCGGATGGTGGCCATCAAGTTCTATCCGCACCGCCAGGGGCTCAACTGGGCGCTTCTCAGCCGCGAGGTCGAGAAGCTGGCTGCCGTCTATACGTCGAGGAACATCGTCAGGCTGCTGGATGTTGGCTGGAACGGCGATCCTCCGTGGTTCGTGATGGAGTACGTGGAAAACGGTTCTCTGGGAACGCTCCTGTCTCGCGGTCGGCTCTCAGTTGATGAATCCGTGCGACTGGGCAGGGAAATCTGCAGCGCGCTGATCGATGCTCACGGCGCCGGGGTTCTGCATTGCGACCTCAAGCCCGACAACGTGCTGCTGGACGGTCAGCGTTCTGCGCGGCTTTGTGATTTCGGTCAGGCGCGCATGTCTCATGAACAGAGTCCGGCACTGGGGACACTCTATTATATGTCACCGGAGCAGGCTGATCTGGATGCGTCGCCTGACGCCCGCTGGGACGTCTACGCTGTCGGCGCACTGCTCTTCCACATGCTGACAGGCCAACCGCCGCACCGGACCGAACCACTGCAGGCGCTCCTGCAGTCCGCAGAGACGCTGGATGGCCGGCTGCAGATTTACCGGGAGGCGGTGCGTGCGGCCGGTATTCCGACGAGTCATCGCCGCGTCCGGCAGGTGGATCCTCGCCTTGCCGAGATCCTTGAACGCTGTCTCGCCGTCAATCCGGCGGACCGTTTTCCGAACGCTCAGGCAGTTCTGGATGCGTTCCTGGCCCGCGACCGTCAGCGGGCGCGGCGACCGCTGCTGGCCGTTGGTCTGCTGGTCCCGCTGCTGCTCACAGCGGCTCTTGTGCCGATCTTTGTCAGTGCTCTCAAAGAAAATCTGCGTGATGCCGAACAGCAGCTCACGCGCCGTGCACTCGAAAGTGACGCCCTGTCTGCACGGCTTCAGGCAGCAGCGATGGAAGACGAGCTTCAGGATCGACTGGACGAACTGCAGTCGCTTGCGGGTGAAGACGAACTCCGTCGAGAACTTGAATCGCTCCTGCAGCGCCCCAGCTCCGAAACCACCGCCGAAATGCTCCGCTTCGCTGACGCCGCCATCGATGCTCGCCCCCGCTGGATGCAGCTGCTTGACCGCGCGTGGGAACGCTCCCAAACCGCCTCCGCAGCCCGCAGCCGTGGCACCGACACCAGCTGGTTCCTGACTGACGCCACCGGAGTGCAGATCTGGCGACGTGACTTCAGCGAACGCACGCTGGGCGATAACTTCGCCTGGCGCGATTACTTCCACGGACGTGGGCTCGACTATCCCCGCGACAGCGTCCCTGCCGACATCCAGCCGCTCAGCACCCCCCACGTAAGCCTTGCCTACAAAAGCACCACCACGGGCCGTCAGACCGTCGCGCTCAGTGTCCCCGTGCGAGCCGCTGATGGACGGGTCATTGGCGTGTTTGCTCGCACCGCCCATCTTGGTGACCTCCAGTCCCGGCTTCGCGGTCAGATCACCAGTCGTGGAACCGCGGGTATCGAACGCGTCATCGCGCTGGCGGAAATTCGAAATGGCTCAGAAATCCGGCTGCTGGACCACCCCTGTCTCACCGAAGAATTCCTTCACGCCGCCGAACAAAGTTACGGTGACTCAGAACTCTTCCAGCAACTCACGCTCGATGCCACGATCGCCGCTCAGGTCGCGACCGGGCCGCCCGCACCCGCACCTGCATCGGGCAAGGATTCTGCAACGGCCCCGCCATTGACGTCTGTCGCCAATGAAATCCGCCTCCCTGTCTACTCCGATCCCATCGGACGACTGATCACCCCTGCGGCCAATCGCTGGTCAGGTGACTGGATGGCCGCTCTGTCACCCGTGAATCGCACCAGCTGGCTGGTGATTGTCCAGGAGCGGCGAGACGGCGTGCTGCAGCCGGTACAGAGCATGGCGGCGACAGCCAGTCGCCAGGCATGGCTGGCGGTCTCGATTGCCGTTGTTGTCGTCGCTGCCGTCTGGCTGCTGGTGTTTCGTGCCTTCAATCGTTCCGGTCAACCGTTGCAAACTCATTCGCAGGAGACCTGACATGTGGATCAAGATTTGTGGAATCACTCGCACTGACGACGCAATGGTCGCGATGCAGGCTGGCGTGGATGCGATCGGCCTCAACTTCTTCAGCGAATCCAGACGATTTATTTCGAGTGACGAGGCGATGGGTATCGCCAGTTCCCTGCGGGAGGCGGCAGCCGTTCAGCCCGCGCAGCGACTTCCGGAGCTGATCGGCGTCTTCGTGAATGCCGGTACGGATGCAATCGTTGAGACGGTTCAGGCGATTGGTCTGACCGGGGTGCAGTTTCATGGCGATGAAACCCCGGAGCAGATTCAGCTGTGTATGGAGCGGCTGCCGGGGACGAAGTGCATTCGGGCATTGCGAGTTTCTGCGGACAGGATTGCCGACTGTCTTGCATCTTTAACTGTCCTGCAGCGTCTGATTCGCCCTGACGCGATCGTTCTGGACGCGTTTGTCCCGGGCCAGTATGGTGGCACAGGGCGCACGGTCGATCCCTCGGTCCCGGCCGCCTGGCGACTGGCTCCCCGTCCTCCCCTTGTGCTTGCCGGTGGTCTGACGCCGGAGAACGTTGCCCGCGTGATCAGTGCGACCGCTCCGTGGGGAGTCGATACGGCCAGTGGTGTTGAGACATCGCCGGGCATCAAGGACCACACGAAGATGCGTCGTTTCATCGAAGCGGCAAGGCGAGCGTCTGCGGGGCGTTGACTGACGGGGTTTGACCGAACACGAACCGCTGCGCTGCATTTTCAGTCTTTGAGTCCGTATCTCACGATGCACCACAGCGCCTGAAAGCCGTCTTTCCAGCCGATTTTTTTACCTTCGGCATAGGTTCTGCCGGAGTAGCTCACGGAGATTTCGTAGATTCTGAGTTTTCGGCGAGCGACGCGGGCTGTGATTTCGGGTTCGAAACCGAATCGCTTCTGAACGAGCAGCGGTGTGATTTCGTCAATCACCGGGCGGCGGAAGACCTTGTAGCAGGTTTCCATGTCAGTCAGGTTCAGATTGGTGAAGCAGTTGGAAAGCGTGGTCAGAAATCGGTTGCCAAGATAGTGCCAGTAGTACAGCACACGGTGGGCCTGATCACCCAGGAAACGACTCCCGAAGACCACATCAGCCTTATCCGCAATGATTGGCTGCAGAAGTCTGGGGTATTCGGCGGGATCATATTCGAGATCCGCGTCCTGAATGATCACGATGTCCCCCTGAACCTGAGCAAATCCGGTTTTCAGAGCGCCACCTTTGCCCTGATTGATGTCGTGGAAGAAAATCCGGATGCGGTTGAAATCGTCGCTGGCACCTTCGGCTTCGAGTGCCTTCAGAACGTCTCGGGTGCGATCTTTGCTGCAGTCATCGATCAGCAGAATTTCCTTGCGAATTGGTACCGCACGAACACGATCCACCAGCACTCGCAGGGTCTTTTCTTCGTTGTACACCGGAATCACCACCGACAGCCTGAGGTCTCCGGGAATCGCGTAGAACCCCAGAGCTTTGCAGGCGGATTCACCCAGCGTGGCTGTCTGACGCGCGTACCACTCGGGTGACCATGGACGGTGGGAATCAGGGAGATCAGCAGCGGAAATGGGTGAACTGGACGTCATGGATGAATCCCAGGAATGGTGGCAGGCAGTGGACACACGGGAACAACAGCCTGCGTCAGCTTTTTTGCCGTGTCAGTAACGGCTGCTGCAGTGTCCCCGATGATCAGCGATGTTTGCAAGTGCGGTTGCCAGCCCCCGGTAAACAGTGGACTTGTGCGGCGGGCAACTACCCGGATATCGGGGGAGTTGCAAGAAAAATTCGCTCCGATTTTCGGGGCAGCGGTTGGAAAATGACACCAGGCTCCGAAAAATCCGGCCGGCAGGAGCCGCTCAAGGCTCAATGCCAGCCGCCCCATCGTCTGCCGGCCGTTGATATCATGCACCGGCCGCAACCACCGCTGACCCCTGGACTCGATCAGCATGCAGTCAATTCCCAGAGGGCCGCGGAAGCCGATTTTTCCGGCCGCCAGTGCAAGGCGACGGCCATATTCGAGGGCCGGTTGCCACCAGCTGTCTGACGCGGCCGTCCCACCGCCAATCAGGCTCCCGCGATACTGGCCGAGTGCGTCTGTGAGCATTTCTGCAGCGCCGTCAAATTCCACCTGAGCCTCTGCTGAATGGCCAGACACCGTCCATTGCAATCCGCATTCCCGCAGCCGATTCACCCACGGCTCCACACTGACCGGTTCACTCTGCCCAAGCCGTCGTGACAGCCAGCGCCGCTGCTCGGCACTCAGTCCCCGGCCAACCCCGATCAGTCGATTTCGCCCCGCATGACTCAGGTTGGCCTTGATCACCCAGCGGTCTTCAGCAGGTGCGGTGATCTGTTCAAGCGCGGCCAGCACCTCGTCTTCCGAAAAACACAGCTGGCTGAAACGTGTCTGCACCTGAGCAGAATCCGCCGCTGCCAGCACATCAAACTCCGCTGCGAACTCCCGCGTGTTCACTCTGCGAATCGCATCCGGATCCGGCGAAGTCTGCTGCAGTCGCAACTGTCGCACCAGCCGGCACGCGGACTCGCTCCAGCCCCACGGAGCCAGCTGCCAGTCCGCTGACGGTGGTTCACCCGAGGCTGTTGACAACAGCTCCCTCAGCTGTGGCAGCGTCAGAAACCGTGCCTGCAGCAAACAATCCGGAAGCCCTGCTGCATCCGGCAGGCCGGCAGGATCCAGGAGCACCACATCGCCGGGTGCGGCCCTGAGTCCCACAAGGACGGCCAGCTCGGCCGTCAATTGCTCCAGCCGTACCGGCAATGCTCGAAGCATCCCCGGCCGTTCGGACAATTCCTCTTCAAACCGCAGATTTGGAAAATGGATCAGGGGCATAGACTTCGAATCCGCCGCGCGGCGTCCGGCCGCCCTGATTCTTCCAGCACCTCCGCCGCTTCGCGAAGGGCCATGCTGCTGGTGGCTGGATCCAGCGGTGCGGCCAGAGGCATCCAGAGCAGGCACGCGGCCGCACGGTCAGAATCACCAAGCTGCCGATAGGCACGGCCGCACAGAAATTCACCAGCACCTCGCATTGCGCGACTGAATTCCCCGCTGCGTTCCTGCAGCCGTTCAACGTCGCTGATCTGCAGTGTGTCACGCTGAGCAATCGTGACCCGCCACAACTGCAGCTCCGCAATCCTCACGACACCTCCCCGGCCGTTCTTTCGCAGATTCAGCAGTGCCGCTGCTGCCGCATCGCCGTGAGCAGCGTCAAACAGCAGGGCACTTCCCGCTGTCAGCCGCCGTGCCACCGACGATTCCTGCAACTCCTCAATTCCTGCAGGATACCGCTGCTCCAGAGGAAGACGCTCGTCCCACACCAGCGGCAGCTGCAGCACGTGACGAGAATCCGGATCAGTCGCCAGAATCTCCTCGACCTCTCGAATCCCCGCGTCCCACTCCCCAAGATTTCGCCTGCAGGCCGCCAGCTCCGCGCGAATTTCCCGCAACACCCATGGACGAGATTCCACCGCCAAAGCTGATGTCAGACTCACAATCGCCAAACGCCACTCGCCCGCTCGAACCTGCCTCAGACCTTCATCGTAGCCGGCCGGATGCGTGAACCGCAGCCGTCGCACGTCCCGCAGCGGCACCGGTTTGAGTACCCCGCGCGTCCGCAGCATCACCGACTCGCCAGCCAGCTCGTCAATGGTCCCTCTGAGCACCTCCGGGCGACCAAGCAGCGGCGGTGACAGCTCGATTTCATCGCCACCCGCCACCACCGCCGGTACCGGCTCGTCCGCATCCGCAAACACGCTCGCTGAAACCCACAGCAGCAGCAGACGCGCGGCGGTCTTCAGTACGGCAGGGCTCCGCGTCACGGATGAGCCTCCAGGATGTGCTTCACGAATGCGTTGCTGAAAACTCCCTCCGGATCATGCCGCTCCACAATCCGGCGAAACTCCGCCATCCCGGGATGCTGCGGCACACACTGCGACTCATGCCACGGAAACCACTTGCCCCAGTGCGGTCGAGCTTCGCAGAGAACGCCGAGTGCCTTTGCAAGAAATGCGGCCACTTCCAGAAATGGCTCCCGTGGCTCCGTATAAGTAATCAGACTGATCGCGTACCAGTCATCAAAGCCGCCGGCGGACATAGAGATCAGAGTGTCGTCAGGAGCCACGCGACGGATGCAGATCGGATAATGATGAGTCCATTTGCCTCCCAGCTGATCGAGTTGCTGCAGGAGGTTTGCTTCCGCCAGCCGCCCGCGAACGAATGGCTGCAGCACGTGCAGTGGATTGTCCGCCACCCGCAGGACCTCTTCGACGATCTGCAGTGCTTCGGAAAGGTGCTGCCG
>JBJTOP010000410.1:0-16573 GCA_046074645.1 Planctomycetaceae bacterium
CCCCCAGATCTTCAGAGGCAGTGCCTGAAAGCGGGTTTCGAACTGCAGGCACAACTCGGGCGGGGCGGCATGGGAGTTGTTTACCGCGCGTATCAAAAGTCACTGAGTCGCAGCGTCGCTCTCAAGCTGGTGGAAGTTTCCGGCAGTATGGACAAGCGGCTCATCCAGCGTTTTCAGATCGAAGCCCAGGCAGCGGCTCAGTTGAATCACCCCTGTGTTGTACCGATTCATTCCGTAGGGCGTCACGGCGACATCTGCTACTACGCCATGAAGCTGATCGAAGGAAAAGATCTTGCGTTGTGCATCCGTGAAGCAGCGTCTCGCCTTGAATCACTACGCAGCGGCTCCGACGCGTCTGCAGCGACGGATAAGTCGGTTAGCTCCAGTCGGGCGAAAGTGCGGCTGACTGGCAGCAGTTCAGCAAAAAGCACAGAGCTGGATGTCTATCCTTCTCGGGAGTTTCTGGAATCATTTGATCGGCGTCCGGTTTCAGGGGCGGAGCGACGAATTTTTTTGCCGGTGGTACGGATCGGTATTCAGGCTGCTGAGGCCCTCCATCATGCGCACATGCACACGGTTGTTCACCGCGACATCAAGCCCTCCAACCTGATGCTCGACGACGAGGGACGCGTCTGGGTTACCGATTTTGGACTTGCACAGATGCAGGGTGCCGATGGGTTGACAATGACAGGTGAAATTCTTGGGACCTATCGTTACATGAGTCCCGAGCAGACGCTGAGCCAGAGGGTTCCGGTCGACGGCCGCTCAGACATCTACTCGCTCGGGGTGACGTTGTACGAGCTGCTGACGCTGCAGAAGGCATTCCCGGGCGTTCATCCACAGGAAATCATTCGGCAGATCTGCTTTGAAGAGCCTCGCCCACCCCGAAAGCTCAACGCGTCAATCCCGGAAGAGCTCCAAACCATCGTGCTCAAGGCCATGTCGCGAAATCCGGACGAGCGTTACCAGACCGCACAGGAGCTGGCTGACGATCTGCAGCGGTTTCTTGCCGATGAACCGATTCGTGCTCGCCGTCCTTCTGTGCTGCAGCGCGGTCGAAGATTCCTCAGACGCTACCCCGGAGCCGCTGCAGCAACGTTGTTCATGGGGATCATCGTCTGCGTCGTATCCACCGTGGCCGCTTTTGTCATCTACGCGAAACTGCAGCGGGAGGAGTCGCTGAATAAACAGCTCTCAATCGAGCGCGACCGAGCCGAAGGCCGCCGGCTTTTCGCAGAGTCTCGGGATGCACGAGATTGGAATCCCACGGAGTCCCTGCGTCTGGCAATTGGAGGTGCAAAGCTGCTGAAAGAACCAGAGGCCGCGAACGAACTGATGCAGGCTGCGGACGCAGTCCATGAGATCAGCAGAGTGCCAATCGACGCAGATTCTCGATTTTCAACGGTGCATCTGCACCCCAATGGACACTCTGCGCTCCTCACACGTGTCAATCTCCCGTCACGGGACAACGGGCCTCACGTCGCTGAAGAACGCAGCATTGACGACGGCAGGCTTCTCGGTCAATTCAACGAGCCCGGTGCTCTCACAGGGGCAGCGTGGAGCCCCGACGGACGATGCCTTGTCACACAATTCTGCTCCGAAATCGCGACGGATTCCGCAACACTCACCGAATTCGGCATCTGGGATGCAGTCAAACAAAACAGACTTTCCGCATCATTTGAAGGTGGTCCGCCAGCTGAAGTTCTGGCCGCCGGTTTCTCACCCAACTCCCGGCAGGCAGCACTGGCCGGACGTGACTTCCGAGTTCGTTTGGTGAGCTTACCTGAAGGTCGAAGTGATGGTTATCTGGAGGGGCATACAGGTCCGGTGCGAATGCTCAGGTACAGTCCTGACGGCAGCCGTCTCGTTACGCTGTCGGCCGACGGAACCGTGCGAGTCTGGGATTTGGAGACACGCGAGCAGTTGTATCTCATTTCTTCGCCCACTCTGCCTGAGGAAGCAACTGCTGAAGCGGAGTTCACAGACAACGATCATCTTGTCGTGTGCAACTCGGGAACGGTCGAATTCCTCTCGCTGATGGCAGGCAAAGTCCTCACTGAAGACCGCATGGATGGCACAGGGATACGAATTCACCGCCAGCCGGGACTCATAGCTGTCCGCCGAGCTGGAGTAATTCGAATTCTGAGACTGCCGGGGCTCCGCGTGCAGGCGGAAATCCCCGCAGAACGAGGTCGGCCGGAACTGGCCTTCTCTGCCGACGCCCGCTACCTCGTCCAAGCTGGCAACATGGGAATTTCCGCATGGCAGACTGATGGAGGCAGTTTCCACTGCGAAGTGCGGCCCGCCGCAGGGGTTCCGCTGTTCGCTGGCTTCAGCAGTGACGGTGACGTCGTCACCTTCACAAACAGGTCAGAGGCTAACACCGGTGCACTGCTGCAAAAGTGGAGCCCGCTCGGAGGTTCTGCGCGGCGAAGCGTTCGGTATAACGCCAGCAGTCGAAAATCAACCCCCGTTTCGTTCTCTGGCGACAGTATGAAGGCCACGTTCACTCAACAACCCCAGGAGCACACTACGATTTTTGACAGGGAAGGAAAACAGTCCACTGATCCCCTTCCTGGAAGGCTCCCAAAACAGCCGCAGCTGCCAAACCGAACGTGCATCCTTCAGCAGGAACTCCTGTCAGTCTGGGATACCTCTGAAGGGCGACACGTGGGTTCACGAACCTTCCCCGCTGCTGGACGAGGCGGAACTGTTGTTTCCGCAGCTGCAGTACCTCGCTGCGATTGGGTGGTTCTTCAGCAGGAGGACGGCCCGCTCCAATTCTGGAATTTTATTACCAACGAATTGGTCACACCCAGTGGACTCACCGGAGAAATAAGGCGCTGGGCGATCGCACCGGGGAGACGCCTCGTCGCTGTGGCCTGCAGCATCGGCGATTGCCGGCTGATTGACCCGGAAACGTCTGAAAGCGTGGTATTACCGGCTACAAGTTCAGTAAGCAGCCTGTGCTTCGATGGGAATGCCGATGCCCTCGCGGTGACGAACGACGCCGGTAAAATCTGCGTCTGGAACTTGATGGCAAGCCCTCCGATCCTCCTTTGGGAGCAGACAGATTCCTTAGTTGCGCCAGAGAAATCCATGTTTTCTCCGAATGGCGAAACGCTGATTACCTGCTCCCCCCCTTCCCCCGGACTACTCGTCGCCAGAAATGCGCGCACCGGCGAAATCCTCAACACGGTCGAACAACCTGACACGCGGGATTTCTGCTTCACCCCGAATGGCTCGTCCGTGGCCCTTGCCACAGATTCCGGACTGGTTCTCTGGGACTACAACCGCGCCGATCCGCCCCGAATGGTTACTGACACCCCAGTCATCGCCACGGTATTGGCAGGCCGTGAACTTGCGCTGATCGAAATCGCTGAGGGCTGGATGGATACAACACGTTCCGGAAGGCCTCGCCCGCTGCGAACCAATCTCAAACTCCTGAACACCGATACCATTTCCGCAAGAACTTTTTCGCTTGCCGGATCGGCCTTCAGGCTGCAGACTGACACCAACGGCGAACGCCTGCTGATCACTTCGCGGGACTACGGCGTGATCGTCAGCAACCTGCAAACACTCCACTCAGAGTCCGTTCAGGCTGATCACTCAGCCGAACTGGTCTGGCATGGTTTTGAGCCGCACACCGGCAGACTGCTGACTGCGGCCGAAGACGGCAGAATTGTTGCCGGCCCATTCAGCGGCTCTCCCAAACAAATCATCGACGCCCAACCGTCGCGCTTTGTCACTGCTGCAATGAGCCCCGCCGGTGATCTGTTCTGCACTGGCGATCGCTCCGGAAGAATTCAGTTCTGGGAATTACCCGAGTTCAAGCCTCGACATGTTATTGACGGTGGCACAGCGCTCCAAAAACTCTCATTCTCACCAAACGCCCGCCAGTTACTTTCGATCGACACGGGTGGCCGGTTGCTCATCCGAGACCTCAAGGCAGTCACGGGTGAAGGGGCTGTTGAGATCCTCTGGGACGTCGAGAGTGTCAGTACCGCGGTTTGGTCGCCGGAGGGCGATGCCCTGTTCCTCGAACAGCGGTCATCGACGGGAGCATCAGACGTGCAAATCGTGGAGCCCGGTCAGTCTTTACGCATTCGCTGCCGGCTTGATATCGGAAAAGAGAAGGTGCATCACGCTGGGTTTTCCCGCAACGGACATCAAGTGGCAGTTGTTGATATGAGCGGAACGCTGCGCGTGTACCGCACAGACACAGGTACACCCGTGGACGTTCCGCCCACACCCGGCAAAGTTGTTACCGCCTGCCACACTCGCTGGAGCGACAAACTCGTCATTGTCTGTCAGAACCGATTGATTGTGAGGGACGCGGTGACTCATCAGGATCTGCACGTTTACGACGGATTAAATGCCAATCTGGCCGGGATTCAATCGCTGATCGACGCTGGCAGCCACTTACTCAGCCCCGACGATAGTCTGATCGTGATCCCCGGCAGCAGTTCCTCGGTCGTCTGCTGGCCCATTGATCCCCTCACCTGGGCTGAACAGCGTCTTTTCAATCTGCTCAACCGGCATGACCGGAAGGCTTCCAGAGGCAGGTGAAACTCGAGAATTTCGCAGAAGAAACTACTTCGTCGCCGAAGGAATCGGCACTGCACAGCAGGACTGGGTGCACGAGCGCAACCCCAGCAGTCTGAACAGACGATTCCTTTGCGTGGCTGCAGCACGGTAACCCTGTGAGCTGCTGGACGACTCAACTTCCCAAATAAACACCTGCCCCGTCGTGGAAGTACAGGTGAAAACCACTTTGCAGCTGGCGCACGCATCGGACCGGAAGTCCGGGATTTCGCACCTGCATGGTGTGATGACTATCGGGGGATTCACCGGTCCCGCAGTGCTGTTCAGCCCCGGAGGCGGACAGGGCTTTCGAAGAATGTCGGCAAGCTTTTTGTCGAAATCGTCGTAGGCTGCCTGGCACGTTTGCCCCTCACCAGTAATCTCGTAGAGAATACCGCACGCGAAAACCGAACCTTTGCATTCGTAAGCAGCAGTTGTCTGTTGCGCCTGCAGGTCCGCAACAAACATCGTCAGGCTCACCAGGGTCAGCAAAAAAATGTCCGCAAGCGTCTTCATGCAACTCACACCCTTCTCTGAGGAATCATGCATTAATCCCCCTCCGCGCGACAAAGCTGCTGAGGGGGTTGCCATTCACGTGGCAATACTGCTCGATGGAGAGCAAATACCCACGAATATACATCTTTACCCGCCTTGGGCAAATTTTTTTTTAAGAAACAATAGTTTTTTTTGATAGATAATGATGGTTTGGCCAGGGGTAGAGTTGAAGTGTGACGGGAATTGGAAGGTCTCTGTATCCGAGGCTCCACGGCCTCGAAAAATCCACGAAAAGCTGGCACAGTTGGCCGGTCGTTGTACAATTTCACAGTCCGGCGACCGTTTGACCCTCACCAAGTCTCACGTAAGTGCTTCCGAAATCCGCTCAGCCAGCGTCCCCGACTCCCCCGCCATGACCCTCGGATGCCCCCTCCATGAAGCCTGCGTTTCACTGCTCCGAATGCGGCTTTCGTTTCCGCACTGACCAAAAATACGTGGGCCGCACGGTTCGCTGTCCCAATCCGGCATGCGGCAAGCCGGTACGGCTGACCCTGCCCACACCGTCAGCAGCCACGGCTGATCTGGCTGCTGATGCCACTGCCCGCGATCCTTCCCCAGCGCCCGCCACGGTTCCCGGCACTTCAACCATTTCCTGCACCGCCAGTCGCCGCCTTGAACGCACTCGGCGGCTGGCCACCCGACTGCAGCCTTCCGCTCAGGGCTCAGCCCCTGCGTCTGAAGTGGGCCGCACAGCAAAGCACCTGATGGCCTTCGGGCTGGCCGCGGTCGCAGTGGCTTCCATCGGCCTTGCTCTCTGGACATTCTCCGGCAGTCTGGACTCCACCACTGTCGCCTCGAACGCTCAATCGCACCAGGACAATGCCAGCCGGGAAACCACCAAACTTGGCGAACCCGTACTCACGGCCGCCCAGATTGCCGCCGCCGCTGCCGCCGAAAAAGACCGCAAACGCCAGGCCGCCATCGACCAGACGCTCCGTCCATGGCTCGAAAAACACTGTTACGCATGCCACGGCGACGAAGTCCAGGAAGCCGGCATTGAAGTCAATGACCTGAAACATCCATCCGACTTCTTCCGCGACCACACACGCTGGGAAAAGGTCTATCGCATGGTCAACGCCGGTGCCATGCCACCTGCCGGGCACGACCCGATGCCCGACAAACAGTCTCTGGAACAAATCGCAAAACTGCTCTATGACGAGCTCTACAATTTCGACTGCGAACTCGTCCAGCACCCAGGTCGCTCCACCCTGCACCGACTCAACCGCGCCGAATACAACAACACCATTCGTGACCTGTTCGGCATCAGCCTGACCCCCGCCGACAAATTTCCGCAGGATGACGTGGGCGAGGGATTCGACAACATCGGCGACGTCCTCAGTGTCCCCCCCCTGCTCATGGAAAAATACCTTGACGCAGCCGAAGAAGTCGCAGCAGCAGTCATCGACACCGGCGACTACTCAAAGGGACTTGTTCGCACGTTTACCGCTGCCGACCTGAAGGCATCCGGCAGCAACGACGCCCCCGCAGTCGATGGCGACGGTTTCGCTGTGCTCACCACCAACGGCACGCTTTCAGTCCGCCTGAAAACTCCGGCAGCCGGACGCTACGAAATCCGTGTCGAGGCCCGCGCGACTCAGGCTGGCGACGAACCCGCTCGTATGGCCGTCATGGTCGATCGAAAAACACTCGCCGAAGTCGAAGTTCCAGGACATCTCAAACCCAGATCCACTGCCGATTCCATCGAACTCCCCGCCGGCGAGGTCGAGATTGCCGCCGCATTCCTCAACGATTTCTACAACCCCGAAGGCCCCGAACGTCGCCGTGACCGCAATCTGTTCGTGAAGAAGATCGAAGTGGCCGGTCCGGAAGGCGGCGGTGACTTCTGGCACGAAACACATCGTCGCTTCGTCACCACTCGCCCCTCCGATACGGTCACCCCCGTTCAGGCCGCCACTCAGGTTCTCAAACCCATCCTCCGTCGCGCTTTTCGTCGCCCGGTCTCCGATGACGAAGTCGGCCGTTACGCAACACTCGTCGAACGTTCCATGTCCGAACACAACGCCACGTGGGACTACGGACTTTACCTCGCCATCCAGGCAATCCTTGTCACCCCTGACTTCCTCTTTCGCGTCGAAGCCGATCCTCCGGAAGGTCAGACCACTCGCGAACTGAATCAATTCGAAGTCGCCTCCAGACTGTCCTATTTCCTCTGGAGCAGTATGCCCGACGAAGACCTGCTGCAGCTGGCCGAAAACAACCGGCTCCTCGATCCGCAGATCCTCAGCGCACAAATCGAACGAATGCTCAAAGACCCTAAAGCCGCAGCGCTCGGCCGCAACTTCGCCGCTCAGTGGCTCAACCTTCGAAACCTTGCCGACGTTCGCCCGAACCCTGAGGTATTCCCGGACTTCGATGAACCGCTCCGGGCTGCCATGGCCCGCGAATCTGAAGAGCTCTTCAACGCGATTGTCGCCG
This sequence comes from Planctomycetaceae bacterium, assembly GCA_046074645.1. Lineage (GTDB taxonomy): Bacteria > Planctomycetota > Planctomycetia > Planctomycetales > Planctomycetaceae > SXXK01. Next base: position 7,576 of record JBJTOP010000410.1, read on the forward strand.
AAAACCGCCCCATCGACGAATTCCTCTCCGCCGACTTCACCTTCGTGAACGAACGACTCGCAAAACACTACGGCATCAGCGGCGTGAGCGGGAACGAGTTTGTTCGAGTGTCGCTGGCCGGAACGCATCGCAGCGGAGTCCTCACTCACGCCGCCGTCCTCACACTCACCTCCAACCCCGGTCGCACCAGTCCTGTGAAACGCGGCAAATGGATCCTCGAAAACATCCTCGGACAGGCCCCCCCTCCTGCACCCCCCGGTGTCCCGGCGCTCGAGGAGGCCGCGAAGGACGTGAGCGGCCTCAGTCTCCGCAAACGGCTCGAAATCCATCGCGAGGACCCCGGCTGTGCAACCTGTCACCAAACCATGGATCCACTCGGCATGGGCCTCGAAAATTTCGATGCGGTCGGTCGCTGGAGAGAAAAGGATGCCGACCAGCCAGTTGATGCTTCCGGAGATTTACCCTCCGGCGAACACTTCTCCGGGTCACTCGAACTTGTCTCCATTCTCCGCGGTCGCCAACAGCAGTTCCACCGGGCATTCGCAGAGAAGCTGATGGTTTACGCTCTCGGGCGCGGCCTGCAGTACTCTGACAGATGTGCCGTCAATACGGTGCTTGAAAGGATGAAACAGCAGGGGCCGCGGTTTTCAGTGCTGGTGGAGGGCATTGTGCGATCCGATCCTTTCCTCAAACGCAGCCTCAGCCGCACTCCACCGCTCCCCGTCGCCTCAAACCCCTGAACTTCCATCACAGCCGACTTGTTTCCTGGAGCCTTTGTCGCAACAATACCATGCCTGCCTGATGTGCTGCTGTTGTCCCGCCCCCCCCGACCGAACACCGGAGATCCCCCATGGCCCGCATGATCCTCCCACGCCGCACACTCCTCCGCGGTCTGGGCGCTGCCATTTCTCTCCCCATGCTCGAATCCATGGCTCCGGCTTACGCCGCCGCGGCCACCGCAGCACCCGTCCGCATGGCCTGCCTGTTCTTCGCGAATGGTGCCATCATGGACAAGTGGCGTCCGGCAGGTGAAGGTACTGACTTTCAGCTCTCCCCCACCCTGCAGCCACTCGAAAACCTCAAAAACCACCTCCTCGTCCTCGAAGGACTCACTCAGCACCACGCCCGGGCCAACGGCGACGGTCCCGGTGATCACGCCCGCAACGCCAGCGCCTACCTCACCGGTGCTCAACCCCGAAAAACCTCCGGAGCTGACATCAGCGTCGGACAGTCCATCGATCAGGCCGTCGCCGAAAAGATCGGCAGCCAGACTCGACTGCCCTCCATCGAACTCGGAATCGATCGCGGCCGCAACGCCGGCAGCTGCGATTCCGGCTACAGCTGCTCCTACTCGTCCAACATCTCCTGGAAAACCTCCACAACCCCCTGTTCCAAAGAATCCAACCCCCGATCAGCCTTCGAACGACTCTTCGGCAGCCCGGAAGAGGCCGCCGACCGCGAACGTCGCCTGCGGGACCGCCGCAGTATCCTTGATTTCGTCGGAGGCGACCTCAAACGCATCCAGCCCTCACTCAGCGGTGCCGATCGCCAGAAGCTGGACGAGTACTTCACCAGCCTTCGCGACATCGAGCAACGCGTGGCCCGCGCCGATCAGGGGCCACGCGAAGTCCCGGAACTCAAACTGCCCGACGGAGTCCCCGCGGAACTCAAAGAACACATCCGCCTGATGTTCGATATCCTCGCACTCGCCTTCCAGACAGACTCCACCCGCGTCGCGACTTTCATGCTGGCCGATGCCGGAAGCAACCGGACCTACCCGGATGTCGATGTTCGCGATGGCCACCACGAATTGTCTCACCACCAGAACGATCAGGGAAAAATGGAAAAAATTTCCCGTATCGATCGCTATCTCGTGGAACAGTTCGCCGGATTCCTCACACGCCTCAGCTCCATCAGCGAAGGCGGCAGCACCCTCCTTGACAACAGCATGATCCTCTACGGCAGTGCCATTTCCGACGGCAACCGGCATAATCACGATGACCTTCCGATTCTGCTTGCCGGTGGCGGCGGTGGCTCAATCAAGTCCGGTCGCTACATCAAATACAAAAAAGAAACTCCGCTCAATAACCTCTTCATCTCCATGGCACAGCGGATGGGAGCACAGCTGGATTCACTCGGCGACAGTCGTGGTCCTCTGGAAAATCTGACCTGACAGCAACCACACGTTTGTCTGCTTCGTGATCCGCACTCAGGCGTCACATCAAGTCCCCGCAAACAGCCGGAAAGGGCGCTAACACAGGAACCACAGGCGCATGGGGGTTATTCAGTTTGTTGTGGAACGTCCGGACCTCCTGTCCGTCAGCCACGCCTCGTCGCTTGTCGATTTTCTCACCTTCGACGGCCGCGTGACGCCAGCGCGCGTCTCTCTGCAGGACAATCTGCTCCGCTGCGAACGCGCTACACCCGAAAGCGGACAACTCCGACTGCTCTGGCCTCGCTTCGACCACACCCGACACGTTGTCCACAGCACCAGTCTTCGCGAACAATCCCGCCCCTACGAACTCGAACTGGAACTCGCTCGCGGACAACTCTCCAGACTCCGTGACCAGTTCTATGCATGGCACGGCGCAGGTCTCCAGTCCTCCACCCGACTCGACGATCTCATCCGCGAAGCTCACCGCCTCTTCCGCTCCGCCGCACTTCGCACAGAAACCCCGGAAACATCCTCCGCTGCCGCCGTCTGGTCCATGGAGATGTCGGCCCAGGCGGCTGATCTGCTCTGTGCCCACTACACATCCCAGCGAATTGAGTTCCGTCGCCAAAGATCCTCCCGAATCCCCGTCTTCTTCGGCTGCCTGCTCGATCAGGTCCCCGCCAACGAGTCCACATGGCTCAGCACGTTCAACGCCGTGCAACTCGATACTCGCTGGAGCCGTCTCGAACAAAACAGCGGCTGCTACGAATGGGACCACATCGATCAGCTGATCGACTGGGCCAGTCGCAATCGCCTGTTCATCATCGGTGGACCGCTGTTCGACATGAGCAACGACTGCACCCCCGAATGGATGCGCAACTGGACCAATGACCCGGTCAATCTTCAAAGCTTCGCGGCCGACTACGTTGAAACCGTCATCAGCCGCTACCTTGGCCGCGTGCGTCACTGGGAAATCGCCTGCGGTGCCAACCGCGGCGGCGCGTTTCCGCTCTCCGAAGAACAGCGGTTCAACCTCCTCCAGGCAATCCTTGCCGCAGCCAAAGCTGTCGATGACACCATCCTCGTCAGCCTCCGAATCATCCAGCCCTGGGGCGAATATCTCAGCCAAACCCCAAATCGACTGTCACCCGTTCAGTTCTTCGACGCCGTGCGTCGCTCCGGTGTCCGCATTGGCGAAATCAATCTTGACCTCCGCGTGGCCACTCATCCACAGCGAACCCTCCTTCGCGACCCCCTCAGCCTCTCACAACTCATCGATCACTGGTCCTGCTTCCAGCTGCCCATCAACGTCATGATCTCCGTCCCCGAAATTCAGGCAGCCAGTGAATCCAGTTCCGAGGACGCCCGAGATAACTGGCTCCGACAGGTGTTCCTCATGTGCCTCTCCAAGGAACGCGTCGCAGGTATCTACGTATCCGGCTGGCAGCCCGGCTCGTTCACGTCCCCCGCTCTGCTGGATTCCGACGGCCAGGCCGGACGTCACCTGCAAACCCTGCAAAACCTTTCCAAAGAATTCCTCAGCTAAGCTTCTCGAATGTCGCTCCTCCGCCTCAGCGTCAACGGACTCAACTCCCAACCGGGGCTCTGGCTCCGTCTGCTCCTCGTGGCCCTCGTGCTGCCCCCCAGCATCGCCTTCCCCGACGAAAGCTCGACAGCGGCACAAGGCACCGCAGCACCCAGTACAGCAGCACCAGCTCCAGCCAGCCCTGCGCCCGCTCCGTTCCCCCAGCCACCCGACGAGCCGCAGAGCCTCTCCGCCGAAGCCCTCGCCGCTCAGGCTGCCAAATCACTCGTCGTGATCCGCTCCACCGATCGCACCGGCGGAGAACTCGGCCTCGGCACAGGCTTCGTCATCTCCTCCGACGGACTGATTGCAACGGCCTGGCACGTGATTGGTGACGGTCGGGAAATTCGCGTCGAACTTGCCGATGGTCGTTCCCTGCCCGTGACTGCCGTACACGCATCTTCCAGTCAGATGGACCTCGCAGTCGTTCGCGTCAGCCAACTCGATCTCCCACCACTCACACTGTCCCCCGAAGGCCGCACTCCTCAGGGCCGCGAAATCGTTGCACTGGGCCATCCGGAAGGATTTCGCAACGCGATTGTCAGTGGAGTCATTTCGGGATATCAGGAGATTGATGGCGTTGAAATGCTGCAACTGGCAATGTCCATCGAACGCGGAAACAGTGGTGGTCCGGTACTCGATCGGCAGGGCCGTGTTGTCGGAATCGTGACTCGAAAGTCAGCACTCCAGGATAAGCTCGGATTCGCCATTCCCGTACGACTGCTCCGCGACCTGCAGGCAGACCCCAATCCGATCCCCATGGCCCGCTGGGCCACCATCGGGGCGCTCGACGAACGCGTCTGGCAACCTCTGATGGGCGGAAACTGGAAACAGCGCGCCGGTCGCATCCTCGTGTCCGGCGAAGGTCGCTCCTTCGGCGGTCGGACACTGTGCCTCCACCAGAAACCGCTCCCTGAACGCCCCTTCGATATTCATGCGGCCGTCAAACTTGACAACGAAGAGGGCGCGGCCGGACTTGTTTTCCACGCTGACGGCAGTGATCGACACTACGGATTCTACCCCAGCAACGGCAATCTGCGGCTCACTCGCTTTGATGGCCCGGACGTTAATTCCTGGACCATTCTCCACAACGCCCCACACCCCGCCTACAAACTCGATGACTGGAACGTCCTCACCGTGCGTTCGCTCCCGGATCGCTTCGAATGCTACGTCAATGGACAACTCGTCATCACCAGCCGCGACTCTGCTCTTCCACCCGGAAAGGCAGGACTCGCATCCTTTCGCGGAACCGTGGCTCAGTTCCGCAGGTTTGAAGTCGCCGCTGACCTGCTGCCCACTGTCAACGCCGCCGAATATGCCGAACGACTGCGATCCTTCGCCGACAACGTCCGCCCGGAACGCCCTGTGCTTGACACCGAACTCCAGCCACTGCTGCCGCTCGGGGACGCCGCTGTCGATTTCATGACGCAGGAAGCGCAGCGACTGGAACAAAAATCCCGCCGTTTGAAGATCCTCGCCCGCGAACTTCATCAGACCAAAGTCCGCAGTCAGCTCACCGCGGAACTTGCTGTCACGGACCGCAGCCCGGACCTGCTTCTTTGCGCTTTGCTGATCGCCCGCATCGACAATCCCGACGTCGATCCTCCGGTCTACATCGCCCGGCTGGATCTGCTGGCTGAAGAAATTCGCTCAAAGCTCCCTGCGGATGCTGCACCCGCCGCTCGGCTTGCCGAACTCGATCGGCTGCTCTTTCAGGAGCTGGGCGTTCGCGGCAGCCGCCAGGAATACGAGTCGCCTTCCAACAGCTATCTGAACGAAGTTATCGATGATCGCGAAGGCATCCCGATTTCACTTTCAGTTCTGTACATGGAACTGGCCCGCCGGCTGAACCTGAACGTCGTCGGTGTGGGGTTGCCAGGGCACTTTGTTGTCCGCTATGAACCCGGCGGCAACGAATTGCCACAGACGATAGATGTGTTCGAACGGGGTAAAAGACTGAGCGAAGAAGATATTCGGGCGATCCTTGCTGCAGCTCGGTTCCCTGATGAACCCCGTTTCCGCGAAGCGGCAAGTACTGGCAGAATCATCGAACGCATGCTGATGAACCTGCTGGGGATTGCCGAAGGCCGCCGTGAAGACGACCAGGTTTATTCACTGCTGGAAACGCTGACCAGCATTTTTCCGGAGAACGTTGAGTACCGAGCAAAACGGCTTGAAATGCGAGCCCGCACCGGGCGTGTACAGATGGCAATTGACGATGCCGACTGGTTCATCAAAACTCAGCCCGATGGAGTGGATGTGGAACGCGTTCGGCAGCTGCGGCAGACGCTGGAAGAACAGTTGCCGCAGGGCGGCCCGTGAGTTGATGGATCAGTGCCAGTAATTGCGGTCGAGCGTTCTGTAGTTGATGGCTTCGCTGAGGTGTGCGACAGAAATCTGATCGCTGTCTGCCAGATCGGCAATGGTGCGACTGATGCGGAGGATTTTATCGTGGGCGCGGGCGGACAGGCCCATATCTTCCATGGCTTGTTTAAGGAGCGATTCAGCGTCGCGATCAAGTTTGCAGTGGCGGCGGATCTGCGGGGGTTTCATCTTGCCGTTGACGCGGACGCTGTCGCCGGTGAAGCGGCGATTCTGGCGATTTCGGGCAAGCACCACCTGTTCGCGGATTTCGGCGCTGGAAGTGCCAGCCGTGCGGTCAGCCAGTTCGCGGAATGGCACCGGCGGCACCTCGATGTGGATGTCGATGCGATCAAGAAGCGGACCGCTGATGCGGCTGAGATAGCGTTCGATCTGGGGCTTTGAGCAGTTGCAGTTGCGGCGGGGATCTCCGCGAAAGCCGCAGGGACAGGGATTCATGGCGGCCACCAGCATCACGTTGGCAGGAAAAGTCACACTGCCAAGCGCCCGGGAAATGGTGACCGTCTGGTCTTCCAGAGGCTGCCGGAGCACTTCGAGGGTGCGGCGGTTGAATTCCGGAAGTTCGTCGAGGAACAGGATGCCGTTGTGGGCGAGGCTGATTTCGCCGGGCTGCGGAACGCTGCCGCCGCCGACAAGTCCGGCTTCGCTGATGGTGTGGTGGGGTGAACGAAAGGGGCGGCGGAGCATCAGCGGGGTACCGGCTTCAAGCTGTGAGACGGCGCTGTAGATGCGGGTGGTTTCAAGGCTTTCTTCGGCTTCAAGTTCAGGGAGGATAGTGCAGAGTCGCTGCGAGAGCAGAGTTTTGCCAGTGCCCGGAGAACCAATCATCAGCAGATGATGACAGCCGGCCGCGGCCACCATGGCCGCACGCTTGGCCATTTCCTGGCCTTTGACATCCACGTAGTCAATGTCGTAGAGACCATAGTCGTGGCGAGCGGACTGCCAGCTGAAAACGACGGGATCCAGCGGGAGTTGTCCGGTGAGGAAGCCCACGGCCTCGGAAAGTGTGCCGACGGCAATCACGTCGATGCCTTCGACAACCGCCGCCTCCCGCGCATTGGCCGCCGGCACGATGATGTGCGATGCCCCCGCGTCGCGGGCTGTGAGGGCCATGGAAAGGATCCCGCGAACCGCGCGGAGAGACCCGTCAAGTGCCAGTTCGCCGACGTAGACAGCGCTGCGGCCGCTTTCTTCCTGGACCTGACTGTCGGCGATCAGAAGTCCCAGAGCAATGGGCAGGTCGAGCGAAGCGGCGTCCTTGGGGAGGTCGGCAGGGGACAGATTGATCACCGTGTGATCGGACGGACGCGCGTAGCCGCTGTTCACCAGCGCTCGCTCGATGCGATGAATGCTTTCCTTGACGGCAGCTTCGGCCAGACCCACAAGCGTGGTGCGAGGCAGCGCGCCCGGGGAGATATCGACTTCGACCTGAACGGTGCGTGCTTCAATCCCAAAGAGTGTAAACGTGTTGAGGCTGGAAAGCATGGAAGGGACCCGTTTTCTTCATCTGGTTATTCCGTGTTTGACTTAAGTAGTGTGGTAACAATATTAACCTTATTCAAGTGTTGAAGTTCGCCCTGTGCCTGAATCGGTACAGATGGACCGGATTTTTCCGGTTGTAGGGACTGGGCCGTCAGCACTCACACCGGGACACTCCCAAAAAACTATCAAACAATGCGGTTTATCAGGAACATCAGGAGCGCTGCGATTCCCTGGATCGCGAGTCGCTCATGGATCACCCACACATTGCACGCGTCTTCGATGGTGGCGTGACCGAACGTGGTTGCCCGTTTTTCGCAATCGAGTACATCAGAGCGTCAGCGGCAGAAGCCTGAACAGGCAGCAGCAACAGCAGCTGCAACCTGCAGCTGCCTGTCGGAGCTGTTACGACCGCGGACGCTCGATTGCCAGACGGTCCAGCTCAGACTGAACAGTGCAGAACTGGTACGCCTGATTTTTGTACACTATGAACGGTTTGACTCTCGGTACAAAGGCCTGTTGCCTTTGAAACGCGTTTACATTCCCGAGGTTCCTGATGCAGATGAGTAAAGGGCATCATGCTGTGTGTCCACTTGCAACACGCGCAGCGTGGCGGTCGAGTTTGCTATTTCGGGTGGTGGATCACAAAATCTGACTCCGCTGCCCGAGTTATCGGATTTGCCAGGCGCTGGGCCTTATCGACCTCCACGCACTCAGCACCGCGGCAAAGCACAATGCGTTTCTGGCAGAACTGGTTTTGCCGCCACTGCCGTGAGGCGGAGGGCCGGTTTTCATGTCTTTTGACAGGGGAACAGGCAAATGAGTAGTCTTGAAATCAATACCAACAGCATTGGTCAGGAACTGGTGCTGATACCTGCTGGAACGTTCACCATGGGTTCGCCGAATCCTCGAACACCGGCCTGAAGTTCCACGAAATTATCCCTGCAGTCTGCGCATGAAATCAAGCCGATGGGACTCTACCGGCTCGCTCATCACCGTGCTCATCATGTCACAGGATGCCCCAGGGGCTTCGGGCTTCGATCAGTCTTCGCACGGTTGCCGCTGATAAGCTGCAGCCGTTGATTCTGATTCCCTGCTTTGCCGCCACGGCCGTGTGAATCTTCAGCGCGTTCGCCACCGCCCGTGCTGGGGTGTGACTTTTCTGAATTTCAGGTTGGACAGCCTCTTGTCCGGACAGCCAGGCGACCGAAGTGGCGATGGCCGGTCATCCAGTGCTCGTTGTTTTTTTCACCGAAATGTGGATATGCTGCAGGGCTCGGAAATGACCACCCGAAACACGTGAACGATTCCCGTAGAGAAAACACCGACTTTGCTTTGCCATCGGGCCCCTCAGGCAAACGCGCTGAAGTAAGAAACCGAGCCATGAACACCCACGA
>JBJTOP010000411.1:0-1762 GCA_046074645.1 Planctomycetaceae bacterium
TAGGCGAGATCACGATGTGATTTCACTCCCTGAGGGACGCGTGCCAGGGGCGGCAAGCCACCAGGACGATTTTGAGCAGCGACTGGCTGATTCAAGATCACTGCGACTGTGATTGCAAGCAGCAGGGGCGAGACGTGGGACAGAGCACTTTTCATGGTTTTTTCGCCTCGTGTCGATCCGGTTCATCATGACCGCCTGACCGCGCTGGCTAATGCGGGTGGGTACCTCTGCGTCGCGACAGATCCTACTGAAGAATTCTTGTAACTACGAGCATAAAGCAGGTATCAGCAGTTGATTTTTAATGTCTGTCCTCGATGAATTCGGCGTTTCCGCTTTGAAGACCACACTGCCTGCTGACACGGATCTGTCTCTGCAGCAGAAGATCTGTCGCTGCAGGAGAATACGACGCGTCGCATTGGTGTCGCGTGTCGCCTGCCGAGCCCGCGTACACAGGGAAACATGAAGCATGGCAATCACAGTGACTCTGGAAGAAGCTCAGGCAAACCTGCGGCTGCAGGGGGAATCGCCAAAGCGACCGGCTCCGGGATCAGGCAAGGAAAGTATTCTGTTCATGTCGCCCGACAGCGCAAAAAAAAACCGGGCTGATGCTCGGCATCAACCCGGGGGCGTGGGGGCGGTAAACAGCATCCGAAAACCTTCAGTTTGTTCCGCTGAGGATGCGATCGACTTCGGATTCCACTGACTGCGAGTCACTGCCGGCCGGGATTTCGGCAATGATGTCCAGCGGGTCAAGGCCGATGGCCTGCCGCGCTTCCGCGATCCGCAGGTCACGGTCAACAGCATCCGCCAGCTCGGTGGCCCGGGCAAGGTCGGCGTCGTCAATGGTTGCTGTATCAGTGTTCTCTGCGAGGGTCTGAGTCTGCTGGCGAATCTTCAGCGTCTCCAGCCGCTGAGCCAGCAGCTCACGCTTCGACTGCCACTCGCTGAACTGCGATTCCAGACGCTCAAAAGCCGTGCGACGCTGCTGCAGTGCGCCCTGCATGGCCGAACAACGCTCCGTCGCCTGCTTCCAGGACTGCAGCCGAGCCGCCAGGGCCTGACGAATGTCCTGCTGCGACACTCCCCGATAGCCAACCGTCTGCACACAGGCCGGATCGCCACTATGCGTCAGCTGCCGCAGCTGCTGCATTTCGCCTTTCAGGCGAGTACAGGCCAGTTCCTGCGTCTGAAACTCAGCTTCCGCATCCTCCAGATCCACCTTTGCCGTCGCCACAGCCTGCTTCTGACTGCCCACCTGCTGGTCCAGCTTTTTCAAAATCACACCCAAACGCTGCAGCTCGACAGTGTCCGGGATGACGCCCTCCACACCGCTCTCCACGATGCCGGAGATGACCTTGAGGTATTCGGTCAGTTCCACGGGTGAAATACCGGCAAACGAAGGTCCGCCGCACAACACAATCACACCTGTCGAAATCTTCCAAAATCTGATCATCTGAAAACTCCTGTAAAAATCGGTGCCGGGGGCTTCCGCCCAACCGCTCAGCCGCTGGTCAGCCGCTGGTCAGCCGCTGGTCAGCCGCTGGTCAGCCGCATGGCGGCAGCCTGCGGGCAAACGGGCCTGCCAACGCCCTGCCAACGTCCTTGCCAGCGTGCGCACCTTCGGTGCGAAACACAGCCGGGGGCTTCCGCCCAACCGCTCAGCCGCGTGGTTCAGCCGCATGCTCAGCCGCATGGCGGCAGCCGGCGGGCAAACGGCCCTGCAAACGTTCACCAACGCCCTCGCCAGCGCGCGCACCTTCGG
>JBJTOP010000412.1:0-9991 GCA_046074645.1 Planctomycetaceae bacterium
GGACGCAAACATCCAGAACAGCAGTACATTCAGATCGATACCACAAATATCCTGTTCATCTGCGGCGGGACCTTCGTGGGACTCGAAGACATCATCTCCCGACGACTTGGCAGGAAAGTCATCGGCTTCGGTGCCGCAGCCAGCGAACCGCATGACACGGCAGTCAAACACAGTATGCTTGCTCAGGCGACTGTCGAAGATGTGATGGAATTCGGCCTGATCCCCGAATTGCTCGGACGACTCCCCGTCATCGGTACACTCGCTCCCCTCGACGAAGACGCCCTCATGCAGGTGCTCACCGAACCCCGAAATGCTCTGGTACGCCAGTACCGAAGACTCTTCGAAATGGAGGAGTGCGAACTGGACTTCACTCCACAAGCACTTCGGGAAATTGCTAAACTCGCACGTTCCCGCGAAACCGGTGCCCGTGGGCTCCGTGCGATCCTCGAAGATGTCATGTTCGAACTGATGTTCGAATTGCCGGAACTGGAACGAGGACAGAAATTCGTCGTGACCGAAGAAATTGTTCGCGGCGATCGCAAGTTCAGCAAAAGAGATTCCGCAGCAGCCTGATTGCCCCGCAACTCACTGTAACACGCGTCAACTGGCAGCGCCGCAGCGTCCGAAAGTTCCGGTCAGGTGGAGGCCCGGACTTTTTGATCGACTGCGGCGTGATGCCGTTATCGAAGAATGGGCACACTCGCTCACTGACCAACTCGGCAACTTCGAATGAACAGCCCCCCCGAACGATCGCCCATTCGTCTCGAACAGGTGCTGCAGGAACTTGGTCAGCCACGCCTGCTGGGACTACTGCGAGATCCCGCGTTCCCGCACCGACAGCGATTGCTTGAGCAATTGCAGTCGATTGATCTGTCACTGTTGCACGAGGTGCGGCTGCAAAAGACTTCACAAACCGTTGCCATTGATCGCGTCGCTCTCGCTGTGGCTCCTTCGCAGGTCGTGCGGCAGCCACAGACGCCTGCTGATCAACAGCAGTGGGCAGTCGCTCGACGCACCGGTGCTGAATTGCTGCACGCGGGACGCGTCGCCGTTGTCACCGTGGCGGGCGGCCAGGGGACGCGACTGGGATTTGAACAGCCCAAAGGCATGTACCCGATCGGTCCTGTCAGCCAGCGGACGCTCTTCCAGATTTTTGCCGAACAGATTCTCGCCCGACGCCGACGGCACTCCGCCGATCTCCCATGGCTCATCATGACCAGCGATGCCACGCACGCTGAAACGGTCGCCTTTTTCCAGACACAGGCTTTTTTCAATCTGCCGGAATCCCAGGTCCATTTTTTCCGCCAGGGGAGTCTGCCAGCACTGGATGCTGCAACCGGCGAGATCCTCCTGAGTGGCCCGGACGAAATTGCTTTGTCACCGGATGGACACGGAGGCATCATCGGTGCACTGCATCGCTCCGGACTTCTCGACTGGCTGGAACGCAGCGGGATCGAACAGATTTACTACCATCAGGTAGACAACCCCACTGCCATCATCGCCGACCCGGCTCTGCTGGGACTGCACAGTACCGCCCGTTCGCAGGCCACCACCTGTGTGGTACGCCGAAACAGCCCGGCTGAACGCATGGGGGTCGTGGTCGAAGTGTCCAGCCGCGCGGAAATTATTGAGTACAGCGAACTGACCCCGGAACAGTCGGCCGGAGTGGATGAATCCGGGCAGTGGATCTTCTGGGCAGGAAACACAGCCATTCACGTGTTTGAACGCACTTTTCTGCAGCAGCTGTCGTCAGTCGCCAGCCGACTGCCTCTGCACGCCGCCCGAAAGAATGTCCCCTTCCTTGATGCAGACGGCAAACTGCAGCGACCAGCCGATCCCGCCTGCCCGAATGCCATCAAACTGGAACAATTTATTTTCGACGCCCTGCCCATGGCCTCCAGAACACTGGTCGTGGAGGGCGATCGCAATCGGGAGTTCAATCCCGTTAAAAACAGCACCGGCACAGACTCCGTCGAGACCTGCCGCATGGCTCTGCGAAGAATCGCCGCAGCATGGCTGGCCGAAGTCGGATACGCGGTTCCCGACGACGCCGCGATCGAGATCAGCCCACTCGAAGCACTCGACGCTGAAGAACTCCGACAACGCTTTGCCGATGGCACCCTCAACGTCGAAACGCTCATCAGTCGCACGCCACAAAATAACTCCTGAGCACAACCTGCTCGCCGTGAATGCCAGACCGGCATGATCGCTGGCAGAACACTGATCTGCAGGCTGAGACACGTGCCAAATTCATTAAAATTTTGTCTGCAGCTGCTGACCTGCTGTGGACGGCTGAACAAACGGGTGGTAATGTTTCGCTTGTTTCAGGATCTCTTCCAGATGCTGTCATATCGCGTCGGCCCTCCTGTCTTCTCTCCCGTCCCAAAAGGCCCTGCTCCGATGTCCGCAAGACTCCTCGCGTTCCTGCTGATCCTCTGCCTTTGCACATCCGCAGCACAGGCCAGAACATGGCGGGTCACCGATGGCCGCAAGTTCAGTGGCGATTTTCAGGGGCTCGATGACAATCAGGTGGTAATTCGCACCAGCAACGGTCGCATCGAAAAAGTCCCATACCTCAAGCTCAGCAAATCAGATCGCACTTTCGTTAAAAGTACTCTGACTTCCATGGCGAAACAGGACGAAGTGCAGCGACTTGTGCAACTGGAAACTCAGGGTTCCACCGGAACCTCAGATCAGCCCGCAACACCTGCAGACGGCGAACCTGCCGACGCACAGAAAACTGAGAAACCACAGAAGCCCGCAGGCAGTCCCGACGGCACTGCTCCGTCGCTGAATGACGCCAAACAAATGCGAATCTGGACCGATATCAACGGCAAACAGCTCGAAGCCCGCTTTGTTTCCGCCACGTCCCTGAACGTCACCCTGCAGATGTCGTCCGGCGAAAGCCACACCTTTCCTGTGGCCGGGTTTCGCCAGGAGGATCAACAGCTCATCCAGCAGCTGGCAAATCAGCCCGCCGGAGGTCTTCCGGGTGGTGCGCCGGGACTGCCTGGTCAATTGCCAGGTTCTCCCGGCTTTCCAGGACTGCCCGGTCTTCCCGGAGGTACCCCAGGCCTGCCCGGCGGCCCTCCGGGCCTTCCCGGAGTTCCAGGTCTGCCCGGTGGCCCCCCAAGCCTCCCCGGATTCCCAGGGGGTGGCTTTCCAGGGCAAGGTTTGCCTGGCGGCGGTTTTCCAGGCGGAAACTCAAGTGGCGGCACGACCTCTGAACCCGGTTTCCCCGGGGTTGGGCTGCCAGAAAGTTCTGGTCTTCCAGGTGGCAGCGGAATTCCCGGAACGCCGGGGATGGCTGGCGGCCCTCGTTTTCCTGGTGGAGCAAGCATCGCGGGCGGTTTCTCGTCTCCAGGCCGCCCGGAAATTCCTTCTGAGCCACAGGCACCTGCATTTCCCGGACCAGGCGCAGCGGGTGGCGGTCCACCAGACGCCTTCAGCAACTCGTCTCCAGCAGGTCCCGGAATCGGCAGTGGTCCCGGGCCTGCATCATTCGGCGGTCCACCGGCGTCCGGGATTCCCGGAATGCCGACTGGATCCGAGTTTAACGCGTTCGAATACGGCTATAAGTGTGAAGAGTGCGGAGCTGAGTTCTCGGCGACTGATGGTGTCAAGGAAGGCGACGATTGCCCGAAGTGTTCAGGGTCCTGGCGTTTAAACGGCCGCGGCATCGTCAGGTTACTGGGTTTTGCAGTCTTCCTCGTGATCGGCGGCATCTCATTTGTCGTTCGCAAGATCCGCGGCCGCTAAGGCAGCCAGCTTGCTCCCGCCGATTCGTGGGTCAGGTTCCAACCACCGCCCTCAACACTTCTTCCTCGACAAAAATCGGCAGCACAGGGTCATGGTGGACGGCCACAGCGACTCCGTCGCTGGGCCGGCAGTCAATTTCGCGAAGGCTTTCGCCGACGCGAATATGGATTGACGCATAGTAGGTATGTTCCTTGATGCGGTTGATCACAAGGGACTCGCAGCGTCCGCCCAGGGCCTCGATCACATTCAGCAGCAGCTGGTGGGTGAGTGGTCGGAAGGGCGCGGGGTCAAGGAGTCGCCGGTTGATGGCCTGCGCCTCAACAGAGCCGATCACGATGGGAAACGTTCGGCTGCCGTTGACTTCGGTGAGATGGATCCAGTGCTGGTCGTTGAGATCGCACGCAACGACGCGGGTCAGTTCCATACGAACGGCCACAGAGAACTCCCAGTGTGTGAAGAAGGCGAGCGGGGATGTCAATCCCCCGGTACTCGGCACGCGTTCGCGTCGAAAGTGCCGCTGAGGGAGATGGGGAGGAGACGGGCAGCCGACTCATTTCGGCCGCCCGGCCCGAACGGAAATGTTGTGAACAACGATTGACGTTTTTTATGGCAGTCGGCGGACTTTGAGATTGCGGAAGTAGACCTTGCTGGCGGGATCATGAGCCTGGAGAGCAAAGGTACCTTCACCAAGGCGACGTTCGAATTCCTTCGAGAACTCCGGCTTGCCTTCCGGTTCGGTGTAATCGACGGTGACTTTGTCATTGATGCGGATGATGATGTGACGTCCTTCGACGCGGATCGACGTTTTATACCATTCGTTGTCCTTCAGTCCCGGGTTCGGAATATCCACAACTCCGTAGAGGCTGCCGGATTTTTTCGGGTCGGACTGAGTGACGTTGACCTGGCATTCGAGACCGTAGCGGGGCCAGCCTGTTTCCTGGTAGCGGGTATGAAAATAGATGCCGGCGTTGCTGCCAGGGGTGGTCATGACTTCGCACTCGAATTCGAAGTTTTTGAAGGGTTCTTTTTCGCCTTCGAAGAACAGGTGGCTGCGTTCACCGTGGCACACCAGTTTGCCGTCTTCAATTTTCCACGAATCCTTGTTTTCGCTGGCCTTCCATCCCGTGAATGTTTTTCCATCGAACAGGTTTTTCCAATCAGTTGATTTGTCGTCGGCAACGGCAGCGAAGCTGCAGAGGAGTGCGACGGCGGACAGGGTGATCAGGCGTTTCATGAGGAGTCTCCTGGCAAAGTGGTGGAACGATGGCCGACAGAGGATCGAGGTGCACGGCCGTCCCCGAATGATACCCTCGCGAATTTTTTTCACGAGTCCGCAGGTTTCCCGCTGCGACAAAAACAGGTATTCTCCCGTCGCCTGTGATCTCCTGTCCTGCTTCGGCGACTGCCCCGTGCCCGCTTCGTTCAAACTTTTTGCGCTGGTCACTGCTTTGACGCTCGCCGGATGTGATTCCGCCGTGCCCACGCCAGCGCCCCCATCCGGGTCAGGCAGCACAGCACCTTTTCCGCTGTTTCGCGAACTGCCCGTGCCTGCATTCATCCAACACCCGCATCAGGCTCCTGCGGACACCTTCGAGATGCCCGAAATCATGGGAAGCGGGTGCAGTCTTGCAGACCTTGATGCGGATGGACGCCTCGATCTGCTGGTGGTTCCGGGAATGGTCTCGGCCGCAGACGCCTCCGCCGGCGGCGCCAGGCTGCTCGTCCTGCTCCAGCAGTCTGACGGCAGTTTTAAGCAAGTGACTGACGACGCGGCACTGCGGGTTCGTGGTTTTGGCATGGGCTGTTACCCGGCCGACATCGATAACGATGGCGACCTTGACGTGCTCACCACATCCGCGGGCGGCACGGCGCTCTTTCGCAATGAGTCCTCAACTGGACAGGTCCGATTTGCGGACGTCACAGAAGCGGCCGGCCTGACATCCAGTCGCTGGTCCACGGCTGCTGCTTTCGTGGACTACGACTGCGACGGCTGGCTCGACCTGCTCGTGGTGAACTACGTGGATTACTTTTCCGGCAGCGTCTGTGCGGATGCTTCAGGTCGCCGCGATTACTGCGGACCACAGGCATTTTCCGGCACCGCAGATCTGCTCTATCACAACCTTGGTGGGCAGGGGCAGCCGGGAACCTTCGAAAACGTCACAGTATCTGCGGGACTGGTGGCCGCCGTTGGCAAGGGGCTGGGAACGGTCTGCACAGACCTGAACGGCGATCGACTTCCTGATCTGTACGTGGCCAACGATATGGAACCCAATCGACTCTGGATTCAGGGGCCGCCGGGGCGATTCACTGACGAGGGCAGTCTGAGGGGGTGTGCAACCGATCTGCAGGGGCGACCTCAGGCCAGCATGGGAACAGCATGGGCAGACCTTGATCTCGACGGTCAGGAAGACTTGTTTCTGACGCATCTGCGAGGCGAAACCAATACGTGGTATCGGAACCTCGGTGGCGGTGTGTTTCTGGATGACACGGTTCACAGTGGTCTTGGTGAGCCATCTCGTAACGACACCGTATTTGGTGTCGCCGCGCGGGATCTGGATCTGGACGGCCGCACGGATCTGGTGGTGGTGAATGGTCGTGTGATGCGAGCACCTCTGCTGCAGCCTGAACCGGCCGGTGAACACTGGCTGGAATATTCCGAGCACCGCAGGGTACTGATGGGAACTGCCGACGGTCGATTTCGTCTGCCGGAGTTAAGCGAGGCTTTTGTGAAGCAGTCGCTGGTGTCCCGCGGTCTGGCCGCAGGCGATATTGACAACGACGGCGACATCGATCTGCTCACCACCGCCATCGCTGCGCCTGCTCAGCTCTGGCAAAACGTGGCTCCCCGCAGCGGTCACTGGCTGACCCTGAAAGTCACTGACACGCCGCGTCGCCGGGATGCACTGGGGGCAAGGATTGTTGTGCGTGCAGCGAGCCGTCGCTGGACGGCCTCCGTCATGCCGCACACCAGTTACCTTTCCAGCCATGATCCGCGAATTCATCTGGGACTTGGCAACGCTTCGAAATACGATTCCGTTGACGTCTGCTGGCCGGACGAACGCGGGAGCATCGAACGCTTTCCCGGGGGCGCAGCAGATCGTCAGGTCGAGCTGCGCCGTGGCGAGGGCACGCGGATTTCTGATGCGGAACTGATCAATGAACAGGTGCAGCCATGAAAAACTCCCGGCTGACAGCTCGAAACCGCTCCACAATCCTGACAATTGCATTTGCACTCCTCGCAGTGCTGGCTGGTGCGCTGGGGCAACGTCTTTCCAGCGCTAAACCTGCAGTGCCACGCGTTGAACAGCGTGGGATGGATCGAGTGGTGCAGGAATTGTTCAGTGACGTGCGTGGACGCGTGGAGCGGCAGCCCTGGGATCCGCAGTCGTGGGGCCAGTACGGAATGTGTCTGCTCCAGCATGAACGGCCGCGGGAGGCCTTGCTGTGTTTTGGTCAGGCGCGCAAGCTGGATCCAGGCAATCCGCGGTGGCCGTGGTACACCGTGATGATTCTTGAGCAGACCGACCTTGCCGCGGCCGCGGTCGAGCTCGAACAAGCCTTCGCGCTGGCTCCTGACGCGCTGCACGTGCGACTGAAGCTGGCAGCCACGAAACTGGCCCTTGGCGATGCGACTGTCGCCGAGGAACTTCTTCGGGAGATACCGCCCGAATCAGCCGCAGCTGCGGACAGTGTGCTGCAGCGTGTTCGTGCTGCAAGGCTGCGAAATGCGCCGCTGGAGGCCCTGAAAATCCTTGACAACGCCCGCAAACGCAACTCAGGTCTGTCAAGCGATCTGTATCAGGAAGCTGCTGTGGCGGCGCTGCAGGCCGGACAGCCCCAGCTGGCGGCGTCACTTCGCGCAGAATCTCTGCAGCAGCCATCACTGCAACCGTTTCCCGATCCATGGCTGGCAGCCCTGCGAGCGTTTGATGTGAGTGGCGGTGTAGATTCCGCCGCGGCTGATCAGCTGCGAGGACAGGGCAGGCTGCCCGAAGCAGCTGCTCGGCTGGCAGCGCTCGCCAGACGCTTCCCGGACCGTTCCCGCCCGGCCCTCAATCTGGCTCTCACGCTTCGGGATCAGGGCCAGCTTGAACAGGCTGCAAACGACCTGCAGGATCTGGCCGAACGTTTCCCCATGGATCCACTCGTGCATTTTCATCTGGCGGTCACCTATGCGCAACTTGGTCAGCAGGCTGCCGCTGTGAAGTCGCTGCATATCTGCCTGCAGATCAAGCCCGACTACGGCCTTGCCCGCTCGGCGCTCGCCGATCTGCTTGCTGCCGCTGGCAGGTTGCCGGAAGCGGTGAGTGAAGCGGAGCGGGCCGTGGCGGATTCTCCGGGTGAACTCTGGGTTCACTTCGGGCTGGTGCGGCTGCTGCTGTCCGCCGGACAACTCAGTCGCGCCCGTCAGATGCTTGACCAGACCGCTGCACTGCCAACGGCCGCTGGTGCTCTTGAACAGGCCGAGCTGCGGCGTCTGCGGGAAGACCTTCAGGCGGCCGAAAAAGATTCGCAGGGAGGTGCAGAATGACAGGGGAAATTGATCGGCAATCGCATCAGACTGCGGGCCCGCCCGGGTGGCTGCGGATCTTCGTGGCGGCCTGCATTACGATTGCAGTGATCGTTGGACTGACCGCCTGGTGGCAGGCTCGGAAATCACAGGCACTCCGCGATCTGGCTGGCCGCCCCGAAGCCGCGCTGCCCGACTATGACTGCCCCGATCAGCAGACCACGACTGCTGCCGAACGGGCGAACAGCGGTTCGTCAAAGGCCGGTCGATTCAACGATGTGACGAAGAATCTGGGAATTGACTTTGAGCACACCGCTGGTCCGCTGGGAACCTGGTTCATGCCGGAATCCATCGGCGCCGGGGCAGCGGTCCTGGACTATGATCTCGACGGTCTGATGGACCTTTACTTCGTCAACTGCGGCCCCACTCCAGGGGCACCGGAAGCATTGCCGCCGGGTACCGATTTTCGCAATCGACTCTATCGACAGGCCGCGCCGGGAACGTTTGTGGATGTCACGACCGATTCGGGGCTCGGGGATCAGGGCTATGGTGCCGGTGTGGCCGTCGGCGATGTTGATAATGATGGTTTTCCGGATGTGTTCATAGCCAACTATGAACAGGATGCCATGTATCGCAACACAGGTCAGGGGCATTTCGAACTTCTGCCGCAGGTGCTGGGACGCAGTGAAAAAGAATGGGGATCGGCTGCGGCATTTGTGGATTACGACCGCGATGGCTGGCTGGACCTTCTCGTGGTCAATTACACAGAAGATCCGGTCTACGGACATCGGGTTTCGTGCGGCTTTTCGCATGGCCTCGTGAGTTACTGCGGGCCGCACAAGTTTCAGCCCACAGTGGACCGCCTGTATCGCAACGAAACGGGAACAGCCGTGGCCGCAGATCAGGGGGGGAAACGAATCGTGCGGTTCCGTGACGTGACCGAGGAATGCGGGTTGGCGACGGCGAAGACTTACGGGTTTGGTGCCATCTGCTGTGATCTCAGCGGAGATGGGTGGCCGGACATCTTTGTGGCCAACGACGGGGCTCCAAACAGACTGTGGGTCAATCAGGGCGGCAGGCGTTTTGAAGAGGAAGCCGCGCCGCGCGGGGCTGCGTGTAATCTGCGGGGCCATTCAGAAGCCGGTATGGGCGCCGCCGTCGGGGACGTGAACCGCGATGCGTTTCCGGATTTATTCGTCACGCACCTGACGAACGAAACCGCAACTCTGTATCTGGGTGACGCATCAGGAATGTTCACGGATCAGACTCCCGGATCCGGACTCGACACGTACTCCCGACGACATACCGGCTGGGGCACCGCCCTGCAGGATCTGGATCACGACGGCCTGCTCGATGTGACCATCGTGAACGGTCTTGTGATTCCCTGTCATTCCGGTTTTCCGTTTCATGGTGAGGACGAGTTTCAGGTGCGTCGGGAAGTGATTCGGAATTCCGGCGAGTACTGGAAGGCCTACGCGGATCGCAACGTACTGCTGCACGGCCGGGATGGACTTCGTTTTGAAGACTGGAGCGGTGCAGCGGGTGATCTGACTGCCACCCCAGCATCCGGTCGCAGCCTGGCCAGCGGAGATCTGGACAACGATGGCGATCTGGATCTTGTCGTGACCAACTGTGGAGCACGAGCGCAGGTTCTGCGAAATGATATCCGGAAGCAGGGCAACTGGCTTTCCCTGCGACTGCTCACCGGCTCTCCCGGTCGGG
>JBJTOP010000413.1:0-20910 GCA_046074645.1 Planctomycetaceae bacterium
CTGATTGAGAAGACCAACGGCCTTAGAAAAGTCGTCAAATTCCAGCAGGACACTGTCGCGGATACTGACCAGTCCGACAAGCAGCCCCACCACCGCAATCGTTCCCAGCAGCAACAGTTCTGAGGAGATGATGAAACCGTCCTCTTCATGCAGAAACGTACACACAGCAGTTTGAAACATTGTTGCACCGGACCGGGTAAAAACGAAACATCCAAGTTGGGGTGGTTATTCGCCGTCGCCTCCTCAACCGCGGCGGAAGAGCAAAGAGCGAATCGTGCGCCAATCACCCGTGCAGGACGACGTAAACAAAACTCAGTCATTCACCGCTCTCCATGCAGACATTCAATGCCGATTCCAACGGTGACAACACCTGTAGCGGCAAGAACACTTGTTTCTCAGATACAGGCGTCCCGATTGCAGGGCGCCCTGAGAAGTGGCGGGGCGCCCGACTTTTGATTCAGCAGCTCCCTCATTTGACGGACTACCTCCAACCTGAATATGCTGCCGAAGCACCGACACGAGATTGGATGAAATTCGCCATGCCCGCTTCCAGCTTTCTAATTGCATGGGCACAGCTGACCCATCAGCGAGTCAAGCTGGTGGTGGCCTGCGCGGGTGTCGTTGTTGCCGTCATGCTGATGCTGGTGCAACTGGGTATCCGTGAAGGGGCCATGGATAACAGCGTTGCCATCGCCCGGCGGTTCACGGCGGATCTTGTGCTCGTCAGCCCCAGAACGAAGACAATCTTTGCATCCGCCACCTTTCCCCGAGTGCTGCTCTACCGCGCGGGTGCTCTGCCGGAAATCGAAAAAGTAACCGAGATGTACATGGCCCAGGGCAGGTTCCGAAACCCCTGGGATCACCTTGAATTTCCAGTCAGCCTTTACGGCATTGATCCGCAGGACCCGATGATGGAGCTGCCCGGACTGGAAGCCTTTACCAGTGCACTTCATGAGCAGGACCGAGTGCTGTTTGATGGCCTCAGCCGGAAGAACTACGGCCCCGTCCTTGGCTTTCTGCGACAGCAGGGGATGCTGGACGTGGAAGTGAACCTCAGAAAAGTACGGATCATCGGGGCCATCAACGTAGGAATTTCCATCAACACGGACGGCAACCTCTACATGTCCCCGGCGAATTTCCTGCGGCTGTTTCCCGATCGCCAGCCTGGCGCCGCCGACGTGGGCCTGATTCGACTGCGTCCCGGAACGGATGTGGAACACGTCCGCCACCGACTGCAGAAGCTTGCAGGCAACGAAGCCAAAGTCATGACTCATGAAGAACTGGTAAACGGGGAGATTGCCTTCATTCGCGAAAACGCTCCGATCGATTTCATCTTTGGCATGGGGGCAGCCGTCGGGTTCTTTGTGGGATTTGTCGTGGTCTATCAGATTCTTTACACGGAAGTCACCAATCACCTTCCGCAGTACGCCACGCTCAAAGCCATGGGGTTTTCCGACGGATACCTGCTGCAAGTCGTTTTCCACCAGGCAATGCTGCTGTCCGGATTAGGCTATTTTCCGGGTTTTGTGCTGGCAATCCTGCTGTATCGAGTAGCCACCAACGCGATTCAAATGCAGTTTGAAATGACTGTATTCCGAGCGGTACTGGTTTTCTGCCTGACCGTGCTGATGTGCTGCCTGAGTGCCCTGATGGCAATGCGGAGGATTCGCACTGCGGATCCGGCGGAAGTCTTCTGAAGAAACGGCCGTTCAATCCACGTCCGTTGAAAAAATTACAACCCCGGAGCGTTGTAATTTTTGCAAAACGTATCGACGGCCACGAATCGCTGAAATTCCTCCGGTCCTCAAGGCAGCACGGACCGGCAACGCAAAGTCCAGCAAAACAATAACTTACGCGCTAAAAAGAACAGCTGCAGGCAACCCCTCAAAGAGATTGGCACGCTTTGTGCGTCAGGCCAACGTGACAGAGAGAGACCAACCTGAAAATGAGATCCTCAGGCTGGCTCCGCGGTCCTGAGAGCACCGCGATCCTTAGAGAGACGAGCAGTTCGCCTGAGAACCGAATTGCCGGCCGCAAGCGCCTGAGAGACCTTGCTGCCCTTGTAAAAGCCTCCGAGTTCCCGCGAACCGGAGGTTTTTTTACGCGCCAGCCTCAGGCACCGAGCCATCGATCTGACGTGGTTTCAAATCACGCCATCATCTGCTACAACCTTTGACGTTCCCCGTGTCATACCATTTCGTCAGTCAACCAACCCGCTCTGCGTGCGTTGCGCCTGGTTTGCGAAGGAAACGTCGTGAAGCACTACCCTCAGGCCGCCGGACTTTTGTCTGTCATTCTTTCCTGCCTCTACTCCACTGTCGCCGCAGACGACCTCACGAAGGGACTTATATTCCTCGCCCCCTTCGACGGCGGTTTCGATGCCACTCTTGGCGCCGACCGAACGCTCTGCACAGCCGAAAACCTCAAACGCGAAGTGATCACTGACGGCAATCTGCGAAAGGACGTCCAGATTATTCCAGGCGAGGGTCGCCATGGTGATGCCCTGCGATTTGCCGATGGTTCTGCCACACAGGTAACAATGTTCCGCGGCACAAACACAGGTTATCGCGAACAGAACTGGTCCGGCACCGTATCAATGTGGCTGCGACTGAACCCCGACGAGGACCTGAAGCCCGGTTACTGCGACCCGCTGCAGATCACTGACAAAGAGTGGAACAACGCAGCTTTCTTCGTAGATTTTGACAAAGACCTGCCTCGCGTGTTTCGGCTTGGAGTATTCCCGGACTACAAGTCATGGAATCCGCAGGACACGCCATGGGAACAGATCGCAGCCACGGACCGCCCCATGGTTCCCGTGCCACGCCCCCCGTTCCAGCGAGCCAAATGGACGCACGTGGCATGGACATTTTCCGGCCTCAACAGCGGAGACGCCGTTGGGCAGGCAGAACTTTACCTCAATGGTCGTTCCATGGGGCAACTCAAACGCCCAATGACATTTTCATGGAAGCCCGAAAAATCAGCCATCATGCTGGGAATCGCCTACACGGGCGACTTTGACGAACTCTCCATCTACGATCGCGCCCTGTCCGCGGCCGAAATTGACGCTCTGTATCGTCTCCCCAAAGGCCTTTCAGAACTCCTCCCGGCAAAACCCGATGCCCGCTGAAGAGTCAGGTTTTGTGAGGCCACACTCCGCTCTTTTGCCGCTCTTCCCCGTCAGTTAAATCCAGCAGAGGTGTTCCGGCCCGCAGCGAGAAATGCGGTCCCCGCAAAGTTGACATAGACTGCACCTGCAACTCAGACTCGACACGAGGCAGGTCCGCGATTTCAAACACCTGCGAAGTCGCCGGATCACCATCCACGGTGTCCTGTGCCTCGGTCACCGCTGTAAGCTTCACAGATGTTTCAGTTTTCCGGCCGGCGGCTGACTCCAGAACCGCTCCCAGTGGTCCTGCCAGCAGGGCCGGAAGCAGTACCGCATCCCCCCATAACGCAGCGGCCACCAGTGCGGCCATGATCCAGCTAAAGCGACTGATCAGCAGCAGCTCAGCGGGCATCAGCGACAGCATTCCGAGGGCAATCACAGCCGAACTCTGCCACAGCGCCGGACCGCAGCGTCCCAGAGCCTGCTCGGCAGCTGATCGCCGGTCCAGATTTTGCCGCAGACCCTCGCGGAACGCCTCCAGTACATGCAGAGTGCCGTCCACCGCAATTCCCATCGCAACGGATGCAGTAATCATTGTTCCCACATCAACCCGAATACCGCAACCACTGATCAGCCCGAATATGAACAGCACCGGCAGGACATTTGGAAGCATGGCGATCAGACCGGCCAGAATGCTTCGAAGCTGCAGCGACATCACTCCACAGATCAGCACAAAGGCCACAGCGAAGCTGCGAATCAGACTCTCCAGAAGCGCCTGCTGAGTTCTCAGAAAAATCGGAACCAGTCCCGTTACAGTACAGCCAGGCGCATTTTCTGCCAGCCCCGACAGTTCACTGCATGTGATGGCAGTGAGCTCCTGCGTCAGCTGCCTGTAATCACTTTCAGACAACAGACACGCCTGACAACCAATCCGCCAGATTTCATCGCCTGCCTTGTGCAGCAGGTGCTGCCCTGCAGGATCCATCGACGCGGTTTCTGCGGGAACCGCCAGCAATGAAGCGATCAGAGATGGCTTCTTACGCGGATCGGTGATGGCTGCCCGAAGTCGATCCTCCATCAACTCACCCCGCACACGCCCCCCCGGCCTGCGGGTATCAGACCGCCTCGAATCGCCACCTTCCTTTACGGAAATCTCAGAATCCGCGCAGAGAAAAGAAGCCAGAGACAATGCTCCGCTGATCTGCGGATGCTGCCGCAGTCGGTTCTGCAACTGCAGCACGACTCTGGCTCGCTGATCGAAGGACATTGTCTCCTGCTGAGCCTTGCTGAACCGGACGATCGCATCCACCGGGACAATTCCAGCCAGATCATTCTCCAGCCGCTGGTAGTCCTGAACCAGATCCGAAGTTTTCGGAAAACTGCAAATCGCCCGAGTTTCCGTTTGGAAGTTTCGAAGCCCCACGAGGGCAAGCCCTGTCAAAACCGCAGTCAGCCCAAAATTCGCCCGGCGCCAGTCAGAAAGCGTCCGCCCATAACGAGCCCAGACAACGGAATCCTGCTGAATCAACTGCTGACGGGTATCCGGCCAGAGTCGCATCATCGCTGGCAGCAAATACAGCACGGCAGCGAGCGACAGCAGACATCCCACAGCAGCGAACAGACCAAACTCACGAACCGGAATCAAGGTACTTGTCACCAGCGACCCCAGCCCAATCGCGGTCGTACCTGCCGATAATACACAGGGCAGCCATGCCAGACGGACGGACTCCGAAATCGCCACCGAAGGATTCCCGTGCGGCGATTGACGCCAGTAATTACAGAGGTGCACAGCACCGGAAATGGTAATGACAAACAACAGCGTTGGCATCACTGCAAGCACCATGTTCATCGAACCACCAAACGGTACCACCAGGGCCGTGGTGGCCATTGACGTCAGCACTGCCGTCAATTGCACCATCAGACACAGTCGAAAACTGCGCAGCATCAGCCACGAACAGGCAAAACCCACACAGGCAGAAACGAGGATTGGAGATCTCAGCCAGAGATTCCACAGCGGCGCTTCAGAGTTCCACGCTGCAGAAACAACACCGTCGTTCAGCTCGGATGCTGTCACGCTGCGGCCACCCAGCCACAGTGAATCCGGACTGACGCCAATCTCCTCCGCCACCCGCTCAACCACGTCAATCGCCGCTTCGTGATCCAGCGACCCAGCGTCGCTCAGCAGCACCGAAACCCCAGCCGATGCTCCTGGAACCTGCCAAAGCTCGGCCACAACGGGAGTATCGCCCAAACCGTCCACCTTCAACTCTCGCAAGGCGGCGATGAAGGCTGCATTCGCCTCGACCTCGCGATGCATTCCATCCCACGAGAGCTGCAGATCAGCTTTCGGCTGGCCTGCCACCCAGGCAGTCAGATCATCGAAAAGACTCCATGCCGCCACATCATCTTTAACCAGCCGCGCTGATGTCGGCTCGGGGAGCACCTGACTGACATGACGCACCGCTATCCCGAAATCTCGCCGCCCAAGTTCCACGGCAGCATCGGCAACACTCTGCGAAAATGGCTGCGCCGTTGCATTCAGAAGCAGACATACCGGACCGTTTTCCGTGAGCAGCCCTGACGTGCGACGCAGAGCCTCCTCAAGTGGCACCTTCTGGTCCCGCATGCGCCGCAGCAAATCCACCGGACGAGTCACCGATTCGACGAGGGGAGAGCCGCCTTCGCGCTCGCCAGTCGCCAGAGATCCCGCCAACTTCACCGAAAACTCATCGATCCGAGGGTCCGTGACTGAACACCCCTCCCACGAAACCAGAATTCGATCCTCATCTGGAAACAGTTCCTGATGCCACTTCAACAGCCGAGACTGTTCATCGTCCTGTGGCAGCCAGCCGGCAACATCGTTTTTCAGCTCCAGCCGGGAGAGAGAGTACGCCATCAGCGGCAGCAGAAACATCATTCCTGCAAGCAGCCTGAGGGAGCGTGACCGTTCCTGATGAACTCCCTGACACTGAGTCTCCATCATCGCGTCGTCTTCCTCTCAGCTACCCTGATTTGATTCGGGAATCAGCCCCGTCTCAATGGATTCGGCAATTTCTGCCACGGAACGAAGCCTGAAAGCAGTTTCTGCCGCTCCACAACAGATACCCGAAGAAACAGAACGTTGACGGGATCTGGAGAAATCTGATGAAATCTCCCGGATGTAATCATTCTGACGTCCGCACAATCTCCGCCCGAGACGCTGCGGTAGATTGAAATCGCCACCCAAACTCCGTTCAATCCCCCACTCAGACCCGCTCCGTGCATCCATGGCGTTCCCTCCGGACGCCAACTGCGCAGGTCCGCACCCAAACCCAAGGAATACTCCTGCATGCTGGCTGGCTGCTTTCCAACGCCTCGGCGAGTGGAGCTGGTGGAGATACCGGAACCCACCTTTCCGGATCCTGCGCTGCCCCCGGAACAGATTCTCTTCCAGCCCGAGGTTACCTGCCTCTGCGGCTCAGATCTGCCATTTTTCGACGGCGATTTCGAGGGCCATTCAATTCCCTATCCCCAGCCCGTCGGCATGTCGCTGCACGAAATGGTCGGCACGGTGATCAATTCCACCAGCAGTCGCTGGAACGCCGGTGAGCGAGTGCTTGCGGTACCGCTCGGTCAGCGTGGACTCTTCGAGCGATACGCGCTGCCGGCAGACCGCGTTGTCCAGCTGATCCCGGGACTGGCCGACGAATTTGCGATGCTCGCGCAGCCCTTCGGGACAGTCGTTCACGCCCTCAAAAAACTCCCTAATATGATCGATCGCGATGTGGTCGTGCTGGGGCAGGGGCCTATCGGCCAGATGTTCAATGCCGGATTGCGAAATCTCGGAGCACGAAGAATCATCGGCATCGATCCGCTTCCCCTGCGGCTGCAGCACAGTCGAAACCTCGGTGCAACCCACACAATCGCTGCCTCAGGTCGCGATGCGGTGCAGGCAGTGCGGGAACTCCTTGACGATGACCTCCCTGAAGTTGTCATTGAAGCGGTCGGTCATCGGGCCCACGCCGTGAACGATGCAATCGAACTGGTGCGGCCCGAGGGACGAATTCTGATCTTTGGGGTCCTGCCACATTCCGTCGATGGCATCAGCCTCCGCGCAGCTCTCTGGAAAAATGCTCAGATTATCACCAGCCTGCACCCGGACTTTGAACGTACGTTTCCCCTCGCCATGCAGTGGATCGCGGAAGGTCGAGTCAATCTCGCTCCACTGATCACACATCGATTTCCTCTCAATCGGCTCCAGCAGGCCTTCGACGTGTTTCGTGACCGTATTGACGGCGCCCTCAAGGTGCTTGTGGACTTCCCAGCGCTCTCGTCCAGCCGTCAGGCCAAACCTTCGGCCGGTCACTGAAGCCCCGCGATTCCACGCTTTTGAGTTCCATGTCTCACTCCCGAGGTATTTACAGATGGCCAAAAAAGCGATTCAGACAGACAGCGAACGGCATCGAACAACCGGATTCGCCCGCTGCGGCGAAGCGAAAGACGGACCAGGCACCCCGGCACAACTGGTGCACGACGGGGACACCGTCAACGTGCAACTTGACGGAAACCTTGGACTCAGACTGCTGGGCATCGATACACCGGAAATCAGCTTTTCGCTCCCCGTCACACCCGGAACCGACGCCAGACCCGGCTTTGCAGAACTGAATGCCCCCCGCTGGGCAGAGTTTTTAGCCAGCCCATTTGCCGACCGCTTCGGGCCGCTCTCAGCCCCCATCCCCGATCGACTCCGCGCCTGGCTGACTGCCCGCACCGGACCAGATGCCGCCGCCTCGCACTACGAACACGCAGTCGCCTCACGTGAGGAATTCCGTCGCCAGGTCGAACGGGACATGCAGGTCATGCAGCAGGATCCCACCTCGTTTCGCTTCTACATGAACTTCGGTTTTGAAATTATGGATGGCTACGGAAGACTGCTCTGTATGCTCAACCGCAATCAGCCAGGCCCCAGCCAGCCAACTCCCAGACCACCCACCTACAACCTGCGACTCCTCGAACGCGGCCGCGCTTTCCCCTACTTTATCTGGCCCAACGTGAATCCCTGGGAACGCCCTGAAACGATCGAAGAAGCCGTGATTCCTCCCCGAGCCGCTCGCAATATGGCCGAAGCCGACAGCGAACTCACACGCGCCCGCGCCGCTGTCCGCAAAGCACGCAGCGAACACCTCGGCATCTTTGACGCCATGCGACCGCTCCTGCTTGAACCCTTTGAACTCCGTAACCTCGCCCGACGCAACCCAGCCGCCCGGTTTCTGATCGATCTCAACTCCGACTCCGACGAACTCATCCATCCCCTCAATTATCCCTCTGTCCCCCTTCCGGAAGACAGGCTCTGGATTCCCGGCGCCTACGTCCCGTTGTTTGAAAAAGCCGGCTGGGTCCGTCAGCAGGCCCCCGTCTGATGTCCGCTGCCCCTGACCCCAACATCGCCACCCGCGATGCGGTCACCACCGGGACCGATCCGACTCAGGAGATGGTCGAGTCGTTTCGGCGGCTTACCGGCCTGCCTCAGCATTGGCGGCCGGCTGTCGCCATTGTCCTCGGCTCGGGACTCGGAGGTGCCGCTGAACGCCTGCTGAATGAATCCCCCTCCTCGCAAAACTCACGCCAGCATCTGGCCGCCGTGAATACCTCCGACATCCCGGGACTTGCACCTTCGCACGTTGCCGGCCATCGCGGACAAATTGCAGCCGGATTCGTCAAGGGCACACCCGTGCTCTTCCAGCAGGGCCGGATTCATGCTTACGAGGGACACTCTGTCGATGACGTGACCGCCACCGTCAGCCTGTTCAAAGGACTTGGCTGCCAAACACTGATCCTCACCAACGCAGCCGGTGGCATTCACCCAAACTTCCGCCCCGGTGATTTAATGCTCATTCGCGACCACCTGCGAATGCCCGCCAACCTCAGCGTCGCCTGCACCAGACTGCCGCCCCTTAAAAACTCAACACGCTGCCCCTGGACTCCCTCGCTCCTGAATACAGCCATCTCCACCCCAGCCAATCTGCGCGTGCATTCCGGCACTTACGCCATGATGCCAGGGCCAGCCTACGAAACCCCCGCAGAAGTCCGCATGCTCCGCACTCTCGGGGCCGATGCGGTCGGTATGAGCACCGTGCCGGAAGCCCTGAAGGCCGCAGCACTCGGCATGCTGGTCCTCGGTATCTCCTGCATCACCAACGTGGCCGCCGGACTGCAGAATCAAACGCTGAGCCACTCCGAAGTCACCGACACCGCCAGTCGAATCGAAGCCGCCTTCGCCACCTGGCTCGAAGCCGTACTGCTCAGAATCACACCCGACACACACCGCCAAAACAGCAGCTGTTCACAACCGCTCCAGACCGATTCCCCCGGTTAAGTTTGCATTTCTACCGATTTCTGTCCAGGATTCAGCCTCTTTCGACGAATTCCACGGCCTGAGGGTTCGGTGAGGGTTTGACCATGACTGCTAAAACAACGTTCTACCGATTTCGGATCAATTCCTTTTGCAGACAACTGCGCGCCGGAACGGCAGTGCTGGCTGCTCTGCTGATAATGTCGGCCGCTTCCGCCCAGCTTCCAGCCACCCGACTCGACGCTGTTCATCCCTCCGGCGCCGCTCCCGGGCAGACTCTCGAAGTCACACTGATCGGCGGTGACCTTGATGATGTCGCCACCCTGCAGTTCAGCCACGCAGGCATCACTGCCACTCGAAAAATGGCAGAACCGACTCCCTTCGATGAAGGCCCGCAACCTGTCGAGAACGTCTTCAGCGTCTCCGTCGCCGGCAACGTGCCGCCAGGTGAATATGACGTTCGATGCCAGGGCCGATTCGGATTTTCAAATACCCGCCGATTTCTGATCAGTACTGTGGCCCAGGTTCTTGAAATCGAACCGAACGGAGGTGGCGATGTGCCGCAATGGCTTGAACAGGAGGGCAAGCGAACAAACGCAGCCACCGAAGCCGCTCTCCCCGCAATCCTGCACGGACAGTCCGTCGGCCAGGCGGACGTCGATTGGTATCGCTTCGCTGTGAAAGCGGGCCAGCGAATCGTCGCGATCGCTTCCTGCCGCCGCATGGACTCTCGCATGTCCCCCGTGATGACACTCTTTCGCCCGGACGGCACAGTGCTCGGGGAATCACAGTACGGTCCCTGCGGCGAAGCCGTCGCCGAAACCACCGCTCAGGCCGATGGCGAAGTGTTTCTCAAAGTTCACGATATCGTCTACGCGCAGGGACCCGGCTTCGCTTACCGCATCCTCGTTGCCGCAGGCCCACAGATCGATTTTTTATTCCCGCCAGCCGGCCTTCCCGGATCAAATGCTCCGTATGTCATCTACGGACGCAATCTTCCCGGAGGTCAGCCCAGTCCTTACGTGATCGACGGGCTGCCACTGCAACAGCTGCCGGTCAATATCGCCATCCCCGCTGACGCTCTCGGAAAACTGCGATTCAGCACACTGATCGAGCCACATCAGGCTGGCCTTGATGGCTTCGAATACCAGCTGCCCGGCGACACTCTCGGTAACCCCGCACTGGTCACTATCGCCACCGCCCCACCCGTCACCGAACAGCCAAACGAACGCGCCGACAACGCTCAGAAGCTCACACCCCCCTGCGAAGTGATGGGCCAGTTCTTTCCTCAGCGCGATGTCGATTGGTACGAATTCACAGCCGCAAAAGATGACGTCTGGTCCATCGAAGTTATCTCGCAAAGACTTGGACTGCTCACCGACCCCTCACTCTTCATCCAGCAGGTCACCACCGACGACAAGGGGCAACAGAAAATCACGGATGTCCTGACTGTCGATGACCTCCCGGTGGTCAACAATAACGCTCGCTCAGGCCGCCACGAGTTCGATGAACGTACCAGCGACCCCTCCGTGCTGTTTAAGGCACCCGCTGACGGAACCTACAGAATTCTCCTGAGAGATGCTCTGACAGCCGTCCGGTCAGACCCAAGGCTGACATATCGGCTGGCCATTCGCAAGCCCCAGCCCGACTTCCGCATCGCCGCCATTCCAGCACAATCCAGCAGCGGTCTGCTGCTCCGCCGCAATGGCCGCGAAGCCATTCGACTGCTGATCTGGCGTCAGGACGGCTTCGACGGTGAAATCCGCGTCACCGCAACCGGATTGCCGGAAGGAGTCACCGCGGAAGAAAGCATCATCGGGCCCGGAAATAACTTCGGCACACTCGTGCTGACCGCAGCCGACGCCGCCAAAGGAACCAGTGACATGACTCTCACTGCCAAAGCCGTCTTCAACGGTACAGAAATCCAGCGCGAGGTGCGGATCGGAGCTTCCTCCCAGCCCACACAGCCAACTCAGCCCGGTAACAACGTCCCCTCCGTCCGAGCCAGACTCGTTGCCGGCCTCCGCGTCAGCGTGTCAGAGTTCGAAACGGCCCCGCAGACCATCACCATCGGAACGCCCGGACAAGTCATCGAAACCGCCCGCGGTGGCGTCGTGAAGATTCCCTGGGAAGTTCGCAGAAGCGACGGAACCGCAGGGAATATCACCGGCTTCCCCCTGAACGTTCCCCCGGGCACCACCGCCCAGCAGGTCAATATCGGCGGCAACCCCAAAGGCGAGTTTGAACTCAGATTCACCAGCACCGCTGTGCCAGGCAACTACTCATTGCACCTCGCCGGCTTTAACCAGGGGCTGCAGTACAAACGCTTTCCGGAAATGGTCGACCGCGCAAAACAGCGACAGGCCCGCGTCGCAAAAGTGCTCATGGATGCCCAGCAAAAAGTCCAGATGCTCACCCAGGAAAACCAGAAACTGCAGACCGAACTCACTGCAGCCACTACCGCCCAGACTGCCGCCAGCACTGCCAAACAACAGGCCGACCAAAAGGCCACCGCCGCTGCCACTGCGCTCCAGCAGGCCGAAACAACTCTCAAACAAAAACAGCAGCAATCGGCCGCCAACCCCGCCGATGAAGGACTCAAAAAACAGGCCGCTGACGCACTCACCGCCCGCGATAACGCCCAAAAAGCTGACGACGACACCAAAAAGGCTGCCGCCGAGGCCGCAGAAAAACTCAAACTCGCCTCCGAAAAACGCTCGACAGCCGATACCGCCCGCACCAAAGCCCAGACAGACCTCACCGCCGCTCAACAGTTCCAGCAGGCCGCCCAGCAGGAAAAAACCAGGGCCGATCAGCTCGTCAACCAAAAACAACAGGAGTCCAACCCCCGAGCACTCAATGTGGAACTCCCCTCCAACTCCGTACTCGTCAAACTCGCCGAACACCCACTCACCCTCGATGGTATCCCCGCAAACACCGCCGTCGCTCAGGGCGCCAAAACAGAAGTCGTCGTCAAAGTTGGACGAAAATTCGACTTCAAAGGCCCTGTCACGGTGCAAACCACACTTCCGCCCGGTGTGGCCGGACTGCAAATTCCCAATGCCTCACTCCCGGAAAATCAGGGCGAAGCCAAATTCGATATCACCGCAGCCCCAAATGCCTCCGTCGGTGAACATCCCGCAAAAATTCGCCTCCAGATTAACTACAACGGGCAAACGATTGTGGCCGAACACCCGTTCAGCATCCGAGTCACTGAGGTGAAGCCACCACAATAGCCGCAAGCCCCAAACTCGCCCTCAAGCCACTGATTCGCCGTCAGCGCCCGCCCTTTCGCCGTCAGCACCCGCCCTCCATAGCCAGAACACCCTTCTGATTTACCGGAATTCATCACTCCCCCCGCATAAAACTGGCGGATTCCTCCGCAAATTCGGCCTGCCAAAACGGAAATGGACCCCCGAAGTCCTCATCCGCCCCCGCTGGCACTTGTTCCAATTCCTCCCGCAGCGTAGACTTTTTTTCTGCAAATTCTGCCCTCTGTGACCACTTAAGACGCGGTACCACTCGCCGGGGATACTCCATTGAGAGCGTTGATCAGCGACATCCACGGAAACCTCGAAGCGCTCCAGGCGGTCCTCGCCGATATTCGCGGTAAGGGCATCACAGAAATCTACTGCCTCGGCGATGTCGTTGGCTATGGCCCCAATCCGGCCGAATGCATCGACCTCGTCATGGACCTCCAAATGTGCCTGCTCGGCAACCACGACCAGGCCGCACTCTTCGACCCCGTTGGCTTCAACGCCGCCGCAGAAAGGTCCATCTTCTGGACCCGCTCCGTCCTCGAACGCTCGCCCGGCCCCCGTGCCGAACGCCGCTGGGACTTCCTCGGCGAACTTAATCGCCGCTATCGTGACGAAGACTCCAAAACTCTCTACGTCCACGGCTCCGCCCGCAATCCACTCAACGAATACGTCTTCCCCGATGACATCTACAATCAGGTGAAGATGGAGAAAATCTTCGCCCTCATCGAAAAAACCTGCTTCCAGGGTCACACCCATATCCCCGGCGTCTTCACCGATACTCTCGACTTCCTCGAACCCGAACAAATCGGCTTCAAATACCGACTCGGCGCCGGAAAAGTCATGATCAATGTCGGCTCCGTCGGTCAGCCCCGCAATAATGACCCAAGGTCCTCCTACGTCACCGTCAACGGCGATAACGTGGAATTTCACCGCGTGCCCTATGACGTGGAAAAAACAATCGCCAAAATCTACCAGATCCCCGAACTCGACAACTTCCTCGGCGATCGGCTCCGCGACGGACGCTGATCAGGGCAATCCCGTACTCAGCCACAAAAGGCGGCATCGGATGAATCCCCGAACGGCTCTCCTCGTCGCCCTCCTGCTACTCCTCTGCATCCAGCCTGCCAACCCGCTCTGCCGGATCGCAACGGCACAGCCGCCAGCCCGCGACTCCGTTGCCGATCGGGTCCTGCTCAAAAATGGCTCCCCCCTTCGCGGGCTGCTCATCTCAGAACGCCCTGTTCAGCTGCTCCTCCGTTCAGATTGGCTCGCCCAGCACTCCCCACAATTTCTGGCAGATGAACTGCAGCCACTCCTGAATAAATACACCGCCGATTCCACACAGCAACTCCGGCTGCTCCTTCAAAAAGAACTCGCAGCTATCCCCGAAAACGCCGCTCCACCGGCCGCCGCCACACAGCCAGACGCCAGTCGCAAAGCACTTCTCGAAGACCTCCTCGATCGACTCGCTCCCGCAGAGATCCAGCAAATCCCTCACTGGATGCTTGTTCAGTTTCCCCGGTCGCGAGTACAAAAACTGGAACAGGTCCCCGACCAGAGACGCGAACTCTGCAGACTCGGTATGCTGAACCGAATCCCGCAACTCGAACAAATCCCCTGGAAAACCGTCCAGCAACAACTCGAAGCTATCCCGATCTCTCAGCGAATCACCCTGTTTAATGGACCGACTCCAGGCCAGTCGCTGGATATCGACCTGCTCTTTCAGCAAATCCTCGCAGCTGTCGATATTCGCGCCGGCGCCGCTGCCCGCGTCATCCAGTCCGGGCCGCTCTGCATCGACGAAGATACGCCCGGCGGAATCCCGCTGCTTTTCCAGCAGGCCCTTCAACAGAATCTGCAAAACACCCTCGGCGAACTGCTTGCAGAAGCCTCCGGCAACCGCCCGGCGCCACCCGCCAGTACTCCACAGCCCCAAGGCAGCGTCCCGCCCGAAGCCGCCGCGATCGCTCAGCGACAGTCCCACAACACTCTTGTGATCTCAAACAGCTCCGCTGACCTCAGCAACGGTTCCGCCGTCGTCACCCGGCAGGTCTTTCGGCTTCGCGATGGCAAATGGCGACTGCTGTTCGCCCTGCAGGAACAGGCATTTCTGAAAGACATTCCCCCCGACCGTGCACAGCAGCTCGCAGACGACCCCCGCATCAATGAAGTCACAAAAATCGCAGAGACGCTCGGACTGGGGGACAATCATTTTCAGACCGCTCTGAACATGGGAGCAGTCACCCAGACCGCGCTCGCTCGACTGCAGGTCACCTTCGACGAACAACTCCAGTCCCTGCTCACAGCTCGCTGGACCACCAGCTCCGCGATCCCACTGCTGGTACTCGAAAACTCTCCACCCGCCAAACCCACTCAGCCCCAATAACTCGCACCCGTCAGCGGCGGTAGTACCTGAGCGACCTTTCAATCGACTCAGGCAACGCAGTGCACACGTCAAGATGAAGCTCCTGCTGAGCCCGTGAGATATCCGGTACATACCTCGAAACCAACTCGCCCGGATTTGCTTCCATACCAATTTGCACCGCTGATTTGATACCTCCCAGGTCCCTGAATAACTCAGCCAGCTCACGAATGCTCACCGCTTCATCCGATCCAACATTGAACGCTCTGCCACTGATCTCCGATGCCAGCATTTTGACCAGCCAGATCGCCAAATCCGCTCCGTACAAATATGAGCGAACAGAGCGTCCGCTCCCCGAAACGCTGATCGGCCCACCCCGCAGACAGTCACGCAGAAAATTGCCAAATGCAAAGTGCTGATCGAGCGGCAGAAAGGGGCCGGCAAATGCGAACAGACGAGCAATCAGAAACTCAATCCGCTGATCCTCACAGAACGCCAGTCCCCACGCCTCAGCAGCCCGCTTTCCCTCCGCATAAGCACCTTTGGCACTGAGCGGATCCGGGCCGCTGGTGTCGCTTTCCGAAAATCTCTGCACACCCTCCGGCATGTCGCCGTACACCGCACCCGATGAAACAAACAACACCCGCCGCGCTCCAAGACGCGCCGCCACCGACAGCACCTTCCGCGTCCCCTCAATTATTGTGTCCAAAACCTGCAGGCGTGTCAGCGTACCAGGCGTCAAACCCGAATCGAATGCACCGTGAAAAAGCATGTCCAGCGCCGGGATCTGCGGAGCCCACCGCTCGGCTTCCAGAATATCCCCCTCGATCACCTCCACTGCGCTGTCTGACGCCAGATGTGGACGCGCCGCAAGGAAACGCCGGGGACGCCGCGTCAGAACAAACAACCGAATTCCAGCAGCATACTGGCGGTTCAGATGCAACAACGCCTCCAGCAGCCAGCTGCCGACAAATCCGGTTCCTCCGGTTATCAGGATTCTTTGGGCGCAAAGCCGCTCGAATCCAGCTCCCACACGGTTGAATTGTTCGTAATCTTCGCTGCCTAAAGTATTCATAGGTTGAGTCATCCGAGTGGAGTCATTTTGGGAAAAACGGATGGAAACCTGCAATTGTCATGCAGAGTGACCAAACCTGCCTGCCATATCAACCTTGCAATGGTTCAATACCTGCCATCAGAAACTAACCTGCTATGTCAACACCCACAGAACTCACAAACTCGGAGGCATTGAACAATGCTCCTCGCCCCGTTTCAGTCGGACTCATGCTTCCCTGCTACAACGAAGCCCTGAATATCGACGAACTCTACGACAGAATCTCCGCGGTCATCTCACAAATACCAGACTGCAGCTTCACGTTTCTGTTCATCGACAATCGCTCAACCGATGACACACTCGTCAAACTCAAAGCCATCGCTGATCGCGACAGTCGAGTCACCGTCATCGAGAACAGTCGAAATTTCGGACATATTCGCTCCCCGTTTCATGGACTGCTTGAAAGCCCAGGCGACTGCGTCATCTCCATGGCCACCGATCTGCAGGATCCTCCGGAAATGATCCCTGCCTTCCTGAAGGAATGGCGAAAAGGTGCCGCGTGCGTCATCGGGCAGAAGAAGACCAGCGAGGAATCGGCAGTGTTTTTCTTCGTGAGAAGCACGTACTACAAAATCATCTCAGCCATCTCTGATGTGCCACTCCTGCAGCACGTCACTGGTTTTGGTCTCTACGATCGACGTGTCATCGAAATCATGCGCAGCCTTAAAGACCCCTATCCATATATTCGGGGGATGATCACGGAAATTGGCCTCCCATATGTCACCATCCCCTATCACCAGCCACTTCGGCGACGCGGGATCACCAAAAATAACTTCATGACCCTGTTCGATATGGCAATGGTGGCTGTCACCAGCTATTCGAAACTTCCACTGCGACTCGCCACACTCGGAGGCTTTCTGCTCAGCGCAGGCTCACTTGCCATCGCCCTTACCTACACCGTCGCAAAACTGCTTTTCTGGGACTACATCCCCGCCGGATACGCACCCGCTGTGATCGGCATCTTCTTTCTCGGATCCGTGCAGATCTTCCTCGTCGGGCTGCTCGGAGAATACATCGGCGCCATACTCACACAGCTGCGCAATCGCCCCCTCGTTGTCGAAGAGTCAAGATACGGTGCCACAATCAAGCCGGCCAGCCACGACTGTCGCCAGCCAACAAATATCCCCTCACCCGGACTGCTGCGGAGCCTCCCGAAGGATCCGATCACCCGCCCGAAGGCCTCCGAGGATCTGCACTTGCCCGTCGTGAACTTCACCGGCGCGGATTGACACTGCCTGAATCAGCTGCGGACGCTCAGGATTCTGCAGGTAGACACACAACCCCTCACTCCGACGCTGCACCGCAGAGCAGGGCACCACCAGCGCATCACGCTGATCAGCCAGTGAAAATGTCACCGTTGCGTCCATCCGCGTATGCAGACGCTGCAACTGCTCTACAGTTGGATCAAGCAATCCCTCTGCCCAATATTCCGTAAGCTCCACGCCATTCACCCAACGCACTCGCGGTATGCTCGAAATCCGCTCGATCCTCGCGTACACGACTTCAAAATTATGGCTGGCTGAACTGACTTCGATCGCCTGACCAACAGATACACGAGACAACAGGTTTTCGTGAATTGGAAACGAAACCTTCAGCCGCGTCTCGTCAGGAATTTCAAAAATTGGCTGCGAGAAGTAAACCGAACGCCCCTCCTCGATCGTCCGGACCCCTCGACTTCGGGCATACCAGTTGTTCGCGTGGATCAGCCGACCGCTGGCAGGTGCCCTGAGCGTACAGGCGGCTATGCTCTCACGAGCAGTCCGCGCATAACGTTCGTAAATATCAAGACGCCTCTGGTCCGCCAGAGAAATCATTCGCGCTCGCGTTTCAGCAAGGGAATTCGCCAGGTCCGTTCGCGCAAGATTCAACTCCAGCATCTCCACTCGATGCTCAAGCTGCCGACGACTCCGCGGTATCGAGAACTTCTCCAGCAACTGCTGCTGGCCCGACTGCCTGCGAAGCTGCTCTGTGCGGGTCGTCACCAACAGTTGCGACGCCGTCACTTCCGCGTGATTCGCCAGCCCCAGCATCCATAACCGCTTCAAAAAATCCCGGTCATCGGCGGCTGTCTGAGACTGCGTTTCACTCACTGCAATCTCGTTCTCCAGCCTCGCCAGCTGCGAGGGAAATACACCTTCAAGCGTCTCCGCCAATTCCATCTGTGCGTTCTGCAGAGCGTAGCGAGCGTCCGAAAGACGCCGCTCAGCAGAAGCCTGCTGAAGCTGCTGCTGCTGCAACGATGCTGTCAGCGCCGCGTTGGCCCGGATCAATGCAATCTCGCGCGATCGCAGAAACTCTTCAATCTGCGACGAATCCAGAATGCAGACAACCTGACCTTTTTCAACCAGTGTGCCCTCGGGCAACAGACTCAGAATCGGCACCGTCCACTGACACCCGGACTGCTCCACGCGACTGGACTGCGACTCTATCGTTCCCAAAACCTCATAAGGTATGCGAAATCGCGTGGGCTGCAGAGTCAACAGGGCGGAATCAGGAACAACACGCTCCGCAGTCAGAGAATATCCCGCAAAGAAACACCCAACCAAAATCGCGATGGGTATCGAACCCCTGCGCAAAAAGTAACCCGCGCTGCGACGAACGCCAGAATCTGGATGGTGCAATTGAGCCATGATCGTACCTCAGGGGGGACCGCTGCGGCATGGCACGCAAACGGCAGAGGGAGTGAAAAAACAGGAGGGACCGGGAAAACCGGCAGAGCAGTTCACGGAACCGCGGCGAGTACCAGAACCGAAATGGCTCGGGCCTCCGCATCTTAGGAATCCATCGGCCAGAGCCCTCGGGGAAATTGCGTTGTTCGCGGGAATTCTCGGAAGCAGGGCGGAAGCAAATTCGTGACAGCAAATCCCAAAAACCTTTTTGTTTTTCAAAGTACGGAATATTGACAACTCTGGCGGAATCCACGAAATAACGGTCACGCTGGCTCTGCCTGACACAAAGCCACCCGGTGAAGAAAAACCCAATCCTGCAACCCCACCGAGAAATCTTCCATGAGGACATCAACCCAATCGGTCCGCCGCGCCTTCACTCTGATCGAACTGCTGGTTGTCATCGCTATCATCGCAATTCTCGTCGCTCTGCTACTCCCCGCCGTTCAACAGGCCCGCGAAGCCGCTCGCAGAACCCAGTGCAAAAACAACCTCAAACAAATCGCGCTCGCCCTGCACAACTATCACGATGTCCACTCCACCTTCCCCCCCGCCAATGTCGTCCGAAATGATCCCGCCGACGGCCCCTACGGAGATGGCTGGACCTGGCACGCCCGAATCCTCCCGTTACTCGAACAGACCAATCTCTACCAGCAGGTCAGCGATGTCATGGGAACCGATGCCGGAACACAAAACTCCGCGCGGCAAATACTCGCCGGCCGCACTACTGTGCTCGCAATGCTCCAATGCCCGTCTCATCCCTCCGGAAGCGGAAATCCATCCAAAAACGGATACCAGGTCAGCACCTACAACGCCTGCTCCGGCACCACCACCTTCAACGATGACCAGCAGGATCAGTTCACGGACCTCGCCTACCGAGGCAATGGCATGTTCTTCCTCAACAGCCGAGTCCGCATGGCAGATGTCCTCGACGGAACCGCAAACACGTTCCTGATCGCAGAAGTCACCGACGAACTCCGCGGAGCACCCAACTCCAACCGCATGACCGGCAGCGACCGCCGCTACTGCTTCAGTGCTGGCGGTGATGGTAATCCCCCAACAGACTCCTCAGAGTACATGGTTGGAATGGAAGCCGACGACCCGATCAATGCAAATACACGCGATGCCGCGGGATTCTTTAACAACGATGGCGAATACGCCGGCAGCTACCACACCGGAGGTGCTCAGTTTGCCCTCACTGATGGCTCCGTCAGGTTCGTCTCTGAAAACATCAGCATGACCATTTACCGAGCCGTCGCCAGCAGAGCTGGCGGCGAAGTGTTCGGTGAATTCTAGGCAGTTGGTCAGTTTCCCAACTGTGTCCACGCCACCTCATTTGTGGAGCCTGCTGATGAACGGCCTGTCCCTGCACCCGAAGCGCCTCTGCTCAACCGTCCTTCTGCTCGTCACCACATTCCTCTGCGGATGCGGTGAAGCCCGACCTCCGCTCGCATCAGCCGCAGGCCGGGTCGTCTGCAGCGGTGTTGCCCTCACCGCTGGATCCATCACCTTCGTTCCCATACCCGAAAACAACAACAAAACACCAGGCAAAGCAGCAAAGGGTGAAATTACGGCCGACGGCAGCTTTCGACTGACGACCTGGGATGCCTTCGACGGAGCAATCGTCGGCAGACATCGCGTCGAATTCGAAATGGCCGAAGGGGATGATGAAGAAATCGAGGATTCCGCTGCAGAAGACAGTGAAATGGAAGCTGCCCCCAGCAAAAAAAAACCAGCTCCAGTCCAGTACTTCCACCTGCCCGGCGAACTCATCGTCGAAGTCAAAGCCGGTGAACAAAACCAGTTCACAATCGAACTCAGCGCCGGCAAAGGTGCCGCCTCAGAAGATGAATAATCACCTTCAGGCCCTCCGCGAACAGCTCAGCCACCACAAACACACGGGGACT
Source organism: Planctomycetaceae bacterium (assembly GCA_046074645.1). Lineage (GTDB taxonomy): Bacteria > Planctomycetota > Planctomycetia > Planctomycetales > Planctomycetaceae > SXXK01. The sequence continues at coordinate 20,744 of JBJTOP010000413.1, forward strand.
GTCAATCCCCCCGGTAACCCTGCGAACAATGGCCTTGAAGTTCTCCGGAATCGTGTGAACAGATGAGGGAAACCCCGGGCGGGCGAGGCTCCTGCCGAGCCACCGAACGCCAGTCCGCGCTCTGAGCGATCGCCAGTGATTCCAGCCGCATGGCGGCAGCCTGCGGG
>JBJTOP010000414.1:0-10374 GCA_046074645.1 Planctomycetaceae bacterium
TGGAGTATTTCTCGTGCTTGTTGGGATGCGGGACCAGTTTGTCAGAACCGTTGTATTTTCCATTTTTGATGGTTTCATTTTTCTCGCCTATATCTTTTTGGAAGTTGCTAAACCAATCCAATTTAGGGGTTAGCGATTCTGGAGCGGGTGTGGCGAAGGCTTTGATGGGTCGTCTGCAGTGGCCGTTTGCCCGCAGGCTGCCGCCATGCGGCTGGGATTGCGGTTGTAATAGCGGTTGGGCGGAAGCCCCCGGCTGCGTTTCGCACCGAAGGTGCGCGCGCTGGTGAGGGTGCGCCAAAAGGTGCATGGCACCTGCAGCGAAAACCCCAGACATTTTATTGGCATCCGCATCATTTGGTGTGACACCGGGGACAGTCCCCGCGGACACGGCGGCAGGTGTGCAACCGCAGCGATTGGCCGGACGGTAGAACCGTCACAATCCGAAGAATCCACAGAAACCGCAACAGCTGGGCCGCTGCCGGGGACAGTCCCCGCGGTCGCGGGCAACGGGGGAAAGGCGGTGGGCCGCTGGACGGCAAGCAGGGACCGTTACGGCCCAAAGGTGCATGGCACCTGCAGCGCCGGCGAAGGCTTTGTTGGGTCGTCTGCAGTGGCCGTTTGCCCGCAGGCTGCCGCCATGCGGCTGGGATTGCGGTTGTAACAGCGGCTGGGTGGAAGCTCGATGGCCTGGAAGTTCCCTGCAATCCCGTGAAAGTACGGATGAAAACCCGGGAGGGCACCTGCTTTTTCACTAAGATGAAGTGAACGCCAATGTCATTTGACTGCCGTGATGCTTCTCTCGTTTACTCAGCCGGACGTCCAGCCGTAGGAATTGAGCGTCAGCACCCAGAAGACGATGCCAATGATGATGGCGCCGAGGGAGACGAACATGAGAGCATCGTAAATGGTGGGATCAGAGCTTTGTTGTGACATTGTCGCCTCGTTCGATGGTTCCGTTGCGGGTTTCTTCGATGACGCGGCCAACGGCCATGTCCGGGTAGACGTCGGTGATCTCGATTTCGCATACGAAGCGACTGCCTCGGAAAACAATCAGCTTCATTTTCTGGCTGATGCCATCATCGCTGCCGACAGAGATTTCGACAAGCTCAGCACTGCGTGAGGCGTTTTTCCGAGACTGCCGAACGACACCATCGACGCGGGTGATGGCCGCGGGAACTGGTCCGACGACGGTTTCGTTGGGATCAACGCGGTTCACTCGACAGAGATCACGGAGCCGTCCAATTTCCTTCAGCATCTGCTGTTCGCGTTCGGACGCCTCATCGATTTTTCCCTGCCGATCAAGGTTTTCATCTTCGAGGGCTCTGCGCTGGGCGATGCCACTATTCAGCTGGTCGCGGAGCGTATTGATTTCGCTGCGGGCAACGGTGGTCTCTGTGATGCGGGCCTGAGCTTCCTGCTGAGCGACGAGGAGGTCAGCGAGATGTTTGTCGCGTTCCTGTTCAGCGGCCGCCAGTCCGGCTCGGGCCTGACCGAGGTCATTCGTCAGCTGATTGATCTGGGCTCTGGCGTTGCCAGCCTCGTCCTGCAGATCTTTCTTGTCTGCTTCCAGCTTGGTCTTTTCGTCTGCGCGGGCCGTCTGCTGGTCAGACAGATTCTTCTGCAGATCGGTCACCTGCCGGGCGGAGGCTTCGGCCTTATCGCGCCAGCCCTTCTGGAAGGTGTAGACCGCTCCTGCAAAGCACATGAAGCAGATGCTGAAGACCAGCTGCAGGACGATCAGGGTTTTTGCAACAACGTTATTCATGGAGGTGCTCCGGGGCTGCCGGGAGTCTAAGAAATCGCAGGGGGAATTTCGATTGGAACGCTGAGAATCGGTGAAGAGAACTTGTGAAAACGAGGCGTGTCGAGTGGAACAGTGTCGATGGTGCCGGATGCCCGACTTTCGCCGGGGAAATCAGGGTTTCCTGCCAAGCTGAGCGGTCCGGTCGGAGAGTTCCTGATTTTCAATTTCTGTGCGAAGCAGGCGATCCACCAGATCGCGGCGAATCGCGGTCAGCCGGTAGAGGTCGGTGCGGACTTCTTCAAGTTCGTGCTGCAGGCGAACGACGTCCGTGCGGCGCTGTGCAGTTTCCTCGCGAGTTTCACGTCCCTGAACAGAAAGCCCCTGGAGCTGATCTGACTTTGCTCGTAAACGAACAGCCAGATCTGCTGCCTCGGCGGTAAGTTCCTGAATCTTTGCGGTCATTGCCGCCAGATCCTGTTCCTGTTTGGCTCGAAAAGCATCTGCCTGAGCAGTCAGGGAGGCGGTCTCCGTTGTCATGGAGGTTGTACGGGTTGTCAGGGAGTTGCGGTAATCCTGGTGAGCCTTGATCAGCGCGTCGTAACCGTTGGGAAACGTACCGACCGTTCCGCGTTCGTCGGGGGCCTGGGGATTGGTGGAAAACCGTCGGGTGACGGTCCACTGTGGATTTTCTCCGGCGGACACATCGAAGGTGTAGTTGAGCATTGCCGGAGTGTTCATTTCGGAACGCAGATCCGGGGCAACCACCCACGTGGATAACGCTACCGCCATGATAGTTACGGCGGCAATTGATGTGAAGACAGCGAGCACTTTGAAGGCATTGAGCATCTTGTGTCCCTTCCTTCCGGAGTTTCTGAATGTGATATCAGAAACTGCGGAAGCCGTTCTGTCAAACAGATTGTCGCTGAACAGGTGGAAATCCAGGCAAACTGCACAAACAGTGCGAGGCAGCCCGATTTTGCAGGCATTCTCCGCACACTGCGCAGAGCGACCGCGGCTGGTTTTGATATCGGACTCTGCGTGATGGAGTTCCGTTCAACCGATACTTGGACTGTTGAAACGGCAGCAGACCGACGCAGTTCGTCGTTTCAGCCGTCACCGTCGGAATAACTGGTTGCCCGAAACATCCGCAGAATCCGCAATCGCGGAGGCATTCGATGACTACTCGCATCTGGCCCGGAAAACCTCATCCGCTCGGCGCCGTCTGGGACGGTGGGGGTGTCAACTTTGCGATTTTCTCCGAGCACGCGCGTCAGGTTGAACTGTGCCTGTTTGATTCGGCACAGGACCGCAGCGAGTCGGTGCGAATTCCCCTGGCGGAACAGACCGACGGAGTCTGGCACGGTTATCTTCCGGACGCACGTCCTGGTCAGCTCTATGGCTATCGGGTATCCGGAGTCTGGGACCCGCACGCCGGGCATCGTTTCAATCCCCACAAAATTCTGCTGGACCCCTGTGCCCGGGGAATTGGCCGCAATATCGGCTGGTCTGATGCAATGTTTGCCTATCGGTACGGGGAAGAGGATACGACCTTTGATGATCGGGACAATGCCTGGTGTGCTCCACTGGGCGAAGTCATTCACACTCAGTTTGACTGGGGCGACGACCAGCCGCTGCGGACACCCTGGCATCAGACACTCATCTACGAACTGCATGTGAAGGGGCAGACGCAGCTGCATCCGGGCGTGCCGGCACCGATTCGGGGAACGTACGCGGGACTTGCATCGCAGGCGTCGATTGATCACCTGCTGAGGCTGGGAGTGACGGCCGTGGAATTGATGCCGGTTCACGCCCGAGTTGACGACAGGCAGCTGGTGACGCACGGCCTCTGCAATTTCTGGGGCTACAACACCCTGTCCTTTTTCGCTCCGGAGCCCCGCTATTCAACGGCCACTCGGGCTGCTGATGTAATCAATGAATTCCGCAGCATGGTGCGACAGCTTCATCAGGCGGGAATCGAAGTGATTCTGGATGTGGTTTATAACCATACTGGGGAAGGCAGCGAAAAGGGGCCATCACTGTCCCTTCGCGGAGTCGATAACGCATCGTACTACCGTCTGCTGCCGAACAATCGTCGCTTCTACGAGGACTTCACTGGTTGCGGCAACACGCTGAACATGCAGTGTCCGCGGGTGCTGCAGCTGATCATGGACAGCCTGAGATACTGGGTGCAGGAAATGCACGTTGATGGATTTCGGTTTGATCTCGCAAGTGCTTTGGCGCGCGAACTGCACGATGTGGATCGACTGAGTGCTTTTTTTGACATCATTCTTCAGGATCCTGTGCTGTCGCAGGTGAAGCTGATTGCCGAACCGTGGGACCTGGGCAGCGGCGGATATCAGGTCGGCAATTTTCCGCACCTGTGGTCGGAGTGGAATGGACGATATCGCGACTCCATCAGGCGATTCTGGCGTGGAGATACGCGGCTGGTTTCAGAAGTGGCGACGCGACTGAGCGGCAGCAGTGACCTGTATCAGCACGGTGGCAAACGGCCATGGTCCAGCATTAATTTCATCACGGCTCACGACGGATTTACGCTGCATGACCTCGTCACATGGGAACACAAGCTCAACGAGGCCAATCTGGAAGGCAACCGCGACGGTGAAAGCCACAACAACAACTGGAACTGTGGCATTGAAGGCGAAACTGATGATCCGGAAATTCGCATCCTCCGTGCTCGTCAGCGACGGAACCTTCTGACAACACTGCTGGTGTCTCAGGGAGTCCCCATGCTTCGCAGCGGGGATGAACTGGGAAAGACGCAGCACGGCAACAACAACGCCTACTGTCAGGACAACGAGATTTCGTGGCTGCAGTGGGAGTTGGATGAGGAACAGCAGAGGTTTCTGGAATTCTGCCGTCGGCTGACGGCGCTCTGGAAGTCCCAGCCGGTGCTGCATCGACGACGATTCTTCCTTGGCCGCCGACCACTTGGTTCAACTGTGAAGGACATCGCCTGGCTGCATTCAGACGGCGAGGAGATCACGGATGAACTCTGGCAGTCTGATACGCTGCGGGTGCTGGGGATGCGACTGAACGGCGAGACGCTGGATGACCTGGATGAAATGGGGAGGCCCATCACCGGCGACACGCTGCTGGTGCTGTTGAACCCCACGGCCGAACGAGTATCATTTCGGATGCCGCGGCATCGCATGGATGATTGCTGGACCCCGTTGGTGGATACGTTCGAGAATCCGGAGCCGGGGGTGGAGTTGTGTGTCGGGGACGTATGGCTTTCAGCGTCGCGTTCCGTGACGGTATTTGTCCTGTCCCGCCGGCGGGTGGTGGAGTGAAGTTACCATTCGCCGAGTTCTTCCTGGAGAGCGCACCAGCGTTCCTCGGCTTCGGTAAGTTCTTTGGTGACGGCTTCGAGCTGTGTGTGGATTTCGAGTGCGCGTTTGGCGTCGGAGGTCGTCAGCAGCTGAGCGGCAAGGGCTTTCTTTTGTTCGTCGAGACGTGAAATGGTTTTCTCCAGGTTTCGAAGCGTTTTGCGCTGCTGATGCACGTCGCGCCCGGGTGCCGCTTTGTCTGCTTTAGCGGCCGCGCCCCGGCCCGCTGGTGCCGCAGCCATGCGGCTGGAGGCACGCTCTCGTTCACCGTCTTCGATCTCTTTATTGACGTAGTAAATGTAATCGTCGTAAGAGCCTGAGTAATTACGTACGCGTCCGTCGCGGACTTCGACGATCGTCGTTGCGATTCGACGCACAAAGTGTCGATCGTGGCTGGTGAACAGCACTGTGCCTTTGTAGCTGAGCAGTGCGTCGGCCAGCGATTCGACAGTTTCCACGTCGAGGTGATTACCGGGCTCGTCGAGCACGAGAATGTTGTAGGTGCCCAGCAGCAGCCCTGCCATACACAACCGCGCGCGCTCTCCTCCGGAAAGCACTCGAATGGGCTTCTTCGTATGGCCGTCGCGGAAGAGCAGAGAGCCGGCGACGGCAAGACATTCCTGGGTTGTGGTGCCGGGGCGCGCCTTGTATTCCAGATATTCGAGAACGGTTTTGTCATCGGGGAGTGTCGTGTACACGTGTTGGGCGTAGACGCCGATTTCGCAACCGTAGCCCCATTTAATCTTGCCATCGACGGGCTTGATGGAATCGACGAGGGTTCTGAGGAGCGTTGTTTTTCCCTGCCCGTTGTCTCCCACGATCGCGGCGCGCTGCTGGTGGTCGATTTCGAGTTCAATCCCAGTCGCCACCGCGCGTCCGTCGTAGCCGATGGCCAGTTCGTTGCAGCGAACACAGGGACCCTGACGCGGTTCGACCTGCGGCGGCCGAATATGGGCCGTCGGCAGATCCGCTTCGATCTCTTCCAGCGAAAGCCGATCCAGTTGTTTCTGTTTGGACCGAGCCTGACTGGCACCCGTGGGTTTGGCGCGATTCTTGTCGATAAATCGCTGCAGCTGCTTTTGTTTTGCCTGCACTGCTGCGTTGGTACGTTCGGCACGGACCTTTTCGGTTTCAAGGTGTTCGAGGTAGGCGTTAATTTTTCCGCTGAACATCGTGAGCCGGCCGCGGTTCAGCTCAAGCGTGTGCGTACACGTGCTGGTCAAAAACTCACGATCGTGGGACACCACAAGGCACGCAGCGGGGAAGTGCCGCAGGAAATGTTCCAGCAGAATTTGTGTGCGCAGGTCGAGGAAGTTTGTGGGTTCGTCAAGCATAAGCAGATTGGGGTCGTGGAGCAGCAGCGAAGCGAGCTTTACGCGGGTTTGCCAGCCGCCGGACAACCGCTTGACCGGACCATTCAGGTAATCTCCCTTGAGCTCGAACTCGGCGGCGACTTCTCCGCACTTCCAGTCCGGCTGACCGCTGTCCCGCATCAGAAAGTCCATGGCGGATTCTGTTGGCAGGAACGGATCATGCTGCCGCAGATAGCCGACCCGCAGATGCGGCGACCGCGAAATCGTGCCGCTGTCCAGTTCGTCATCACCCAGAAGAACGCGGAGCAAAGTGGATTTGCCCGCACCGTTGCGGCCCACAAACCCCACTTTGACGTCTTCGTAGAGCGTCACACTGGTGTTGTCAAGGAGCATCTGGTCGCCGTAACTTTTGACGGCGTCTGTCAACTGAATCAGAACGGACATAGGGCGGCAGGTCTGCTGGGGGAAAGATTTGGAAGCTGCTCAAGGGATGAAGAATAACCGGAATCGGGGGCGTGGGGTAAAGTCGGGAGCAGAGTTTCAGAGGCGAGAAGATGAGGGCCAGGGAAGGTCGGTGGGAAGCCTGTGATCCTGCCACCGCCCTGTTATACTCCGTGAATTGCGGAACTTGCCGCAGTTTTGTCACGAGGGAGCGTGGAATGTGGAATTTTCGAGCGTTTTCGCGGTTGATTGCAGCCTGGATGCTGCTGTCTGTGGCCTTGTACGGACATCAGAACGGTGCTCCCTCCCCTGTGAATCCGCCCGACACCGCCACCAATGCTCAGGCGACAGGCACTCAACAGCCGTCAATCCTCAGCGTTCGTGAGTTTTTTGCGGCCGGAGGGGCGATCGGCTATGTGATCGTGCTTTTCAGTATTCTGATGACAGCCATCATTATCGATGCCGCTATCGGACTGCGACGCAGCGTGTTTATGCCGCCCGGGCTGGCCGAAGAGGTGCACCGGTATCTGACAGAGCACAAGGCGCAGGAAGTGCGAACCGTCTGTCGGGCACACCCGAGTTTCCTCAGCGCGGTACTGCTGGCGGGTGTCGAGGAACTGGCTGCAGGCCTGTGGCCACCGGTCGAAAAGGCAATGGAGGACTCCGCGGCCGAGCAAACGGCAAGAATCTCACGACGAATCGAATACTTATCGGTCATCAGCACGCTCGCTCCGATGCTGGGGCTGATGGGCACCGTTTGGGGCATGATTCTGGCATTCATGGAATTCGAACAGAAAGCGAATCCGCAGATTTCCGAACTGGCACCAGGCATCTACAAGGCGCTTGTCACAACTCTCCAGGGGCTCGCAGTCGCTATCCCCTGTATTGCTGCTCTGGCATTTTTCCGCAGGCGTACTGATGACCTCGCTATGGAAAGCACGCTGCTGGCCAGTCAGGTGTTCGCGGATCACCGCAGGTCGCTGCAAAGACGCCGCGCGGAACCCGCACCCCGGGGACAGTAAATGAAGCGGATAAAGTGTCGGCTGTCTCAGGTTCGCTTGATCATCTCCAGCAGTCGGCTTGCGATTGCGCCCGCCGCATCCGGCCGCGCGAGCTTTCGGGCTGCCTCAGACATCTGCCGCCGCCGCAAGTCGCGGTGACTGAGCTCCTGCAAAAGACTCCTCAGACGAACGCTGGCCGCAGACATGCTTTCCGTTTCATCCACCACCTCCGCAGCACCAGCTGTTGTGAGCACCGAAGCATTCTTCTGCTGGTGCCCGCTGGCCGCAGTTGATAAAGGGATCAGAATTGATGGCACACCCGCGCAGACCAGTTCTGCCAGACTCAGTGCCCCGGCGCGGCTGACCGCCAATCCAGTTTCCGACAGACGTTTTGGAAGGTCAGGCAGATACTCAACCACGTCAGCAGGCAAAGACCGCACTGCATAAAACTCACGCAGCCTGGCAACATCATGTTCCCCGGTCTGATGCAGAATTCTCCAGCCTCGAGGCAGCGGGAAACCGTCACGAAAGCTGAGCTCAATCAGCCTGTTCAGCCGTGCAGCGCCCTGACTTCCGCCGATGATCAGCAGCACGCGACGATCTGATCGCCACGCGCTGTTTGATCGGGCCATCGCAGCAACGGCAGCCCGCACTGGCACACCTATTTCTTCTGCGTGTATCCCCAGTTTCGATTGCTGCACAACCGCCATCGGCAGGCCGGTGAAAATGCGGTCAGCGCGACTTGCCAGAAATCGCGTGGCACGGCCTGGGATGGCATTCGCTTCCAGAAGCACTGTGGGGATACGCAGACGCGAGGCTGCCATGATGCCCGGAATGGAAGCAAAGGCACCAAGTCCGACAACGACGGCAGGTCGCAGCCGGCGGAGCACGGAGAGCATTCGCAGCCTGCCGCGGAACAGTTCAAGGATTGCGAGCATCTGCCGTTTGGGGAATGCGTTGCGTGGTATCCGTACGGCTGCGTGCCACGAAAGTCCCTGCAGATCGACCGCAGCGTCCGTCAGCATTCGCTGATCGATCGGGCGATCACTGCAGAAGACCGGAGTGTGGACATGCGGACACTGTTGCTGCAGCTGTTCGATGATGGCGACAGCCGGCGACAGGTGGCCTCCGGAACCTCCGCCGCAGAACGCGATCGTTGGAGCACTCATGCGATGTTCGCACCGCAGCGGTTGTCATTCCACATACTCACTGACTCCGTCCGGGGAAATCAGGAGCAGCCGCTGTGTGAGCGGATGATGCATTGTCGCGTGATCTTCTTTGACCCGCTCGCGAACCTGTTCGATCAGCCCGGGTTCTTTGAGCGATACACAGACAAAGAAGTCGCGGTTAGGGAGCCCCATGATCAGCTGGGGGCCGAATAGTTCACGGAGTCGGTGATGGAAGGCCGGATCGAGAATACGCGAGCAGTTGTAGGCGTCCGGCTTCACGGGCATGAGCATCTGTGGGGCGTCTTCGTCGCCGACAACGGTCATCGAAAGCGGATGATTGCGACTGTATTCGCGGAGATTTTCGAGGGCCGCTTCGTGAAGATCGTCGCTGGAAACGTCCCAGTTCTCCAGCATCTGCCGGTGAACGTAGCGGTAAGAGTCATCTTCATCGACCACATAACCGATCGACAGTCCCCCAACCCACGGCTGACGCACGCGTTCGTCGTGACGCGAATCATCTTCGGGCGCAAGCATTGGCAGAATGCGTTCGCGCACTTCTGTGAAGTCGGGCATCAGCTGGGCTGGGCTGAGCTCCTGCATGCGGACAAGTGACGTGAGCCCCGGCAGTACGATGCGGCGGAACTGTTCCGGAGCCTGCAGGTACATACGATAGAAATTCGAAAGCCCGATCTCGCTTTGTCCAAGTCGCACTGAAAATCCGCGAACCGAAGCCGCCTGAAGCAGCGGGAAATGTTCGCGAGCCAGTCGCACCACCTGCTTTTGAAAGGTATCAGGTGGCCATGCAGGATTATCGGCCAGCTGCATGGTCTTGAGCAATGATTCGCAAAGCCTGAGTCGGACCGGATCCAGTGGCTTGCGATCAGGCGATTGTACAGTTGCGAGCACGGTCAGATCGCCCCGCCGAAAGACCCAAAGTCGCCATTCGTAACGGGCCCGACGGCCGAAAATGCGGCTGAGCCAGCAACCAGCAGCCGGGCGACGGGAAAACCCGCCCCAGACTTCACTGCAGTCGCCGCCGGGGAGTCGCGGGAGTTGATTCAGAGCGGTCACGGTGGGGAAAAGAATTGACAGGTCCGGCAATCGTCGAGCAGCCTCGGCGGATTCACTTTCATCCCACCACGCCGCCAGCGACATCAGCAATGTACCAGCGCTCTCTGCGACCTCAGGTATACCCGGCCATGGCAGGCGAATTTCCATCACGGACTGTGACTGTGATACCGCCAGCTCTTCCGGAGAACGCAGCCTGAACCAGTTGGCCGGACCGCGCACTGTCACCCAGCCCGTGTCGGAAGAATGCGAAGATGGCGGGTCGGTCGGCATCCGGAAGTCTCCTCAGAT
>JBJTOP010000415.1:0-33531 GCA_046074645.1 Planctomycetaceae bacterium
CCCTCTCCCCGGACCTGGGAAAGTGACGGTCTTCGGTTGAGTCAACGTGTTGGGTGAAAAAAAGTGTTGTTGAGGTGTGTTCGATCGTTATCGAAAGGGCGTTGGCGAATGTGCACGCGCAGCGGGAGCCCGCCCCCGCACCCCGGGGATTTTTTAAGGCATTGCGCCGCGGTTCAATCTTGCGGGGATGGCGTCTTGACAGTAACCTCGGGGTTGCTCGATAAAACAGAAGGGAGCTCTGCGGGGACGCAACTTCCTGAGGGATAGTCGAGTCGCCGCGGCGTCAATCGCCGTGAGCACGCGTGGTGGCTGGTCCCGATCAGCCATCACCTTTTCCTCTCCTTTCGTTCTCCACTTGGTCCTGTTGCGGACCATGCTGTTGAGGATGGTCAGCAGCTTTCGCATGCAGGCGACGATAGCAACCTTCTGGGGCTTGCCTCGGCTCACCAGCCGACGATGGAATTCCACCAGCACTGGGTTGCTGCGTATGCCAACGAGACTTGCCATGTACAGCACGCGCCGTACCGGTTTGCGTCCGCCGGACACCGAGCCGCAGACAAGGTGCATGGCACCTTTGTGCACCCGTGCAGTGAATGAAAACACAGTGATTCCGCAGACAAGGTGCATGGCACCTTCGTGCACCCGAAAGCCAATGCCCGTGGGCACGAGCTCTTCCGGCCGCCGGGCGATGTACGCCTGCACCGTTCGCTTTTTCTCCCATCAATCTCCTTTCCCCCCCGGTCCACTCGCCCCTGGCGGGCTTTTGTGTAAAATCCGCCTTGTTCACCATATCTTCGGTGCACCGATCAATCCGCCAACGCATCCGCCGCTGATCATCTGAAAGCCGCCCATGCCTGTGACTCGCATCCAATCCATTCTTCGTGACGGCCAGCCCGAACAGCAGATCACAGCCAAGGGCTGGGTTCGTACACGTCGCGATTCCAAAAACGGCTTTTCATTCATCGAGCTCAACGACGGCAGCTGCATGAAGAACCTGCAGATTGTCGTCGAACACAGTATCCCTGGCTGCGACCAGCACATTCGGTACGCCACCACCGGCGCCAGTCTCGCCATCACCGGGGTGTTGAAGGAATCACCTGGCAAAGGCCAGCGAATCGAGCTCCACGCCACCTCCCTCGAAGTGCTCGGTCCAGCCGACCCGCAGACATATCCGCTCCAGAAGAAAGGGCACACCTTCGAATTTCTCCGCGACATCGCACACCTCCGAGCCCGCACCAACACCTTCGGTGCTGTCGCCCGCGTTCGCAATCGCATCTCCTGGTCCATTCATTCCTTCTTCCAGAATCGCGGCTTCCTTTACCTGAACACTCCGATCATCACCACGTCCGACTGCGAGGGTGCCGGTGAAATGTTTCAGGTCACCACGCTTGACCTTGCCATGCTTGCCAAAAAGCAAATCGAATCCATTGACTGGAAACAGGATTTCTTCGGCAAACCTGCGTCACTTACTGTCAGCGGACAGCTGGAAGCCGAAACCTACGCCACAGCCGTCGGCGACGTCTACACCTTCGGCCCCACCTTCCGCGCCGAGAACAGCAACACCACCCGACATCTCGCCGAGTTCTGGATGGTGGAACCCGAAATGCCCTTCTACGACCTCAATGACAACATGGACCTCGCCGAAGCCTTCATCCGCACCATCGTCAGCGATGTGCTCACGGACTGCCGCGACGATATGGAGTTTTTTAATCAGCGTATCGACACCACTGTGCTCGCACGACTGGAAAATATCCTCGCCAAACCTTTCATCAGGCTTCCCTACACCGAGGCCATTGAGATTATCACCAACAGCGGTCGCACCTTCGATTACACCGTGCAGTGGGGCAGTGATCTGCAGACAGAACATGAACGATTCCTCACCGAACAGCACTTCGGCGGCCCCGTGATCCTCTACAACTACCCGCGCACACTCAAGCCCTTCTACATGCGCTGCAACGACGACGGCAAAACCGTTCGTGCCATGGATGTACTGGTGCCCGGCGTCGGCGAAATCATCGGTGGCAGTCAGCGAGAAGAACGCCTCGATGTGCTCACACAACGCATGCACGAATGTCATCTGAATCCCGCTGATTACTGGTGGTACACCGATCTCCGACGTTACGGCACTGTTCCTCACGCAGGTTTCGGACTTGGACTGGAACGCGCCGTCCTGCTGATTACTGGAATGACAAACATTCGCGATGTCATCCCATTTCCAAGGACTCCAGGACACGCTGAATTCTAGTCCGCTGGTCAGCGATCAGCCGACGTTTGTGGACAAACAGAAATCCGAAAACTCAACACCGGGATTCCTTCGAATGCCGCTTCCAAAACTGGGCAGACAACTTCGTGAACGGTTACAGCGTGGTGAGACGGTGTTTGGCACGTTTATTCAGAACGCTGTCAATCCGGCGCTGGTTGATTTCCTTCCGGACAATGCTCTGGACTTTGTGATTGTCACGGCCGAGCACAATGCGCTGGATCTGGCCGAGTTTCTTCCTCTTCGTTACGCGCTGGCAGCTCGCGGGATTGCCTGCCTTGCGCGGACACACAGTCGCGATGTCGATGATGTTTCCAAAGTCTGTGATTCCTTCGACGGAGTTGTTGTGCCCTATGTCGAGGATCCGCAGCACTGTCGCCGTCTTGCCGCTGCCGCGCTCCTGCGTCCGCTCAAAGGCGCCGCCCTTGATGCCCTGCTGCGAGACAACGCCTGGCCCTCCGACAAGACTCGCACCTACATTCAGGACGATCGCTGCGCCAACACGGTCTTTGTGCCAATGATTGAATCGCTGGCTGGAATCAGCAACCTTGATGCGATCTGCAGCATTCCCGGAGTTCATGCGGTCTTTGTCGGTCCGAATGATCTCACCACCACCATGGGGATCCCCAACGAATATGATCACCCGGATCTGATTCATCGCCTGCAGCAGATCATTGACACTGCCAATCGGTCACACGTCGCAGCCGGATGCTGGTTCGGGAAGCTCGACCAGGCCGTTCGCACCATTCGTCAGGGAGCACGTTTTGTGGTCTATTCCAACGACGCGTCGCTCCTTCGAGATGCCATCGAAAAATCATTTGGGGAACTGCGCAAGTAGCCAGACTCCCCTGCGAAGGCATTCCCGTTTGCGGAGATTTGCTGAATTTCGCCTCAAAATTCGCATCGCATTTCGCTTGACACAGCGGCTTGTGGGATGCTCTCGCGGTCGTTAGCACAAGCCTGTCACCCGGTCCCCCTCCTCTCCTCGGCTCCACTCCATGACCGCCCACGGTTTACCAAATCTTCCCGACCGCAATTCGTGGCTGCATCTCGCTGCCAACATCATTGGCTCTGTCGGCATTCTGGGTCTCGGTGTCTTTGGACTTCTGTTTTTCGGCGTTGCACCTCCGGTACCCACCATCGACACCACCGCAGGCCGACTTGCGGCACCGCTTGTGAGCACCGCCACCGTCACTCGCTGGAATGGCCCCTTTGAGATCACCGTGAACGGCGAGGCGTCCACGTGGCGAGTCGTCAGTGTGGGTTCCGAAGTCGCTGGCCGAATACTCAGCAAATCCCCGGGCTGTCGCAGCGGACTGTTTGTCAATGCCGGCGATGTGCTCTTCGAGCTCGACCCGGCTGACAGCCTTGTCGAACAGCAGCGTCTGACCGCCAAAGTTTCGCAGTCGCAGGTGGAGCTCCAGAGTATCGAGGTGGAACAAACCAACGCCTCCGCCCTGCTGAAGCTCGCCGAAGAAGACCTCGAACTGCAGCGACAGCATCTGCTTCGAGTGCGTTCGCTGTTCGAGCGTCGAGCCACGTCAGAGACCGACATGGATACAGCCACCCGCCAGGAGCTGACGGCCCGTAACGCCGTACAAAACCACCAGAATCAGCTCGCATCACTCGGGCAGTCCGTCCTCGTTAAACAATCCGCTTTAAAGCTCGCTCAGGCGGAACTTGCTCGTGCTCAGCTGGATCTGTCCCGCTGTACGGTCACAGCGCCGATCAGCGGCTGCGTCGTGGACGACATTCACGAACAGGGGGACTATGTGCGTGCCGGCGAGACGCTGGTGCGGCTGAGTGATTCCAGTCGCATGGATGTTCGCTGCAGCCTTCGTAGTGAGGAGCTGGCGTGGGTCTGGAGATTTGGTCAGCTGCGAGATGCTCCTCCGCAGACGTCAGAACAGCAACAGCCTTCACAGGACTCGCTGCCGCTTGCCATGCCCATCGTACCCTGCGAAGTGGTGTTTGCGGCCGACGGCGTGGAAACAGTCTGGAGTGCGAGGCTGGAACGACTTGAAGGGAGTGGCATGGACCGTGCCACTCGCACTCACCCCTGTCGCGTGGTGGTGGACCAGCCGCTCGCCGGCACCACAAAGCTGAACACCCCAGGTGCTGCTGTTGCTCCCCCGGCGCTTCTCAGTGGCATGTTCGTCAATGTCCGGATCCCCATCACGGCGCCGGTGCCACTGTTTCAAATCCCTCCCGAAGCCCTTCGCCCCGGCGAGCTGCTCTGGCTGGTTCGTGATGGTCGTCTGAAAATCCTTCCCGTGTCCGTAGTTCAGCAACAGCCAAATGCTCTGCTCGTGCATCAGCTGACAGAACCGCTCCTGGATGGCGACGCCGTGATCACTTCGCCGCTGGCCGTGATTCAGGCCGATATGCCGGTCACCGTGCAGCCACCCGCACCAGTACAGGAGAGCCAGCGATGACTGCTTCTGCTGTTCGCTGGGCGATCCGCAATACGCCCGCTGTCAATACGCTGGTGCTGGCCGTACTCGTCGTGGGCCTGCTGTCCGCCTTCATGCTGCGTCGCGAAGTCTTTCCTCAGTTTGAACTCGAAATTGTACTCGTTCAGGTGCCTTATCCTGGTGCAAGTCCGGATGAGGTGGAAAGTGGGATTTGTCAGAAGATCGAAGAGGCCGTGCGTTCCGTGGACGGCATCAGCAAGGTGACGTCCATCGCCTCAGAGGGTTCAGGCAGCATCGTCATCGAAGTTCGCAGCGACGTACCCAGCGTCCAGAAAGTGCTGAATGAGATCCAGTCACAGATTGACCGGATTCCCAGTCTGCCGGATCTTGCCGAAGAGCCTGAAGTGCAGCAGATCACGCTCCGCAACAAGGCGATTACGGTTGGAGTTGTCCAGCAGGATTCCGCAGCCTCGGATGCGGAACTCAAACTTCGTGAAATCACCGAACAAGTCCGCGATGATCTGCTGCTGATCCCGGAAATCTCTCAGGCTGACATCAACGGTGAGCGGAAATACCAGATTGACGTGGAAATTCCCGAACGTCGATTGCGGGAATATGGACTCACGCTCACCGATGTTTCCCGCCGTATCCGCCAACGGAATCTTGAACTTCCCGGCGGCACGATTCGGGATGAAGGTGAAACTTATCTGCTCCGCGGCCGTGACAAACGCGTGCTTGGTGCCGAGATATCCGCCATCCCGCTGATTACTCAGCCCGGTGGGGTGGTGTTGACGGTTGGTGATCTTGGTGTTGCCAGGGATGAATTTGTCGATACCACCTCGATCAGTCGAATTAATGGCCGACCGGGACTGGCGATCGATGTGAGCGCTGCTTCCCGCGAAGATCTGCTGGCGATGGCCGACGCTGTCCGCAAATATGTCAGCGAAAAAACGCTTCCGCCCGGATACTCCTTTGCTGTCTGGGGTGACACGTCGGTGGAAGTTCGCGATCGACTGAATCTGCTTGTTCGCAACGGCATGCAGGGGCTGATTCTGGTGTTCGTGATTCTGGCTCTGTTTCTGGATTTGAAGCTGGCATTCTGGGTGGCGTTAGGCATCCCCATTTCGTTGCTGGGAGCCTGCGCGGTGCTTCTGCAGTTCGATCAGACACTCAATATGCTCTCGCTGTTTTCCTTCCTGATCGCACTGGGGATTGTGGTTGACGATGCGATCGTAATCGGCGAGAACGTGTATTCCCACCGCGCGATGGGAAAGACGCCGCTGCAGGCTGCCATCGATGGCACCATCGAAGTGGTGCCGTCCGTCTTTTCTTCCGTGGCCACCACCATCTTCGCCTTTGTGCCGATGTTTTTCGTCACCGGTGTGATGGGCAAATTCTTCGCTGTGATTCCGCTGGCCGTCATCACTATTCTCACAATTTCGCTCGTGGAAGCCTGTTTTGCGCTTCCCTGCCATCTTGCAAACGATTCCGGTCGACCATCACCCTTTACCATCGGGCTCAATCGCGGCACCAATTTTGTGCTCGATACCTTCATTCGCATCGTCTATCAGCCGGTGATTCGCTTCAGTGCTCGCAATCCCGCGATTACGGTCAGTGTTGCCATTGCGTTTCTGCTGCTTTCAGCCGCACTGGTCACCAGCGGCACAGTGCCGTCAATTTTCTTCCCCAAACTTGACGCTCCGGAAGTTCTTGCCACGGTTATCTTCCCCGACGGTACTCCCAGTCGCATCACCGACGCGGCCACAGCTCGAATCGAACAGGCGATCCTTGACATCAACCGCAAACACTCCACGCCCGGCCGTCCGCTGATTGTGGTAACGCACCGGATGGTGGGGCTGGTGCGCGAAAATGCTCCGGGTGGCGGCCAGGTCACCGAAGGCAGTCACGCAGGTTCGGTCTACGCCGAGCTCGTCGATGCAGGGCTCCGCGAAGCCACCAGCGAACAAATCATTCAGGAATGGCGGGCTGCCGTTGGACAGGTTCCCGGCGTAGAGAAGCTGACATTTGGTTCCCAGGCTCGCGGTCCGGGTGGCAAACCGATCGAATTTAAGCTGCTGGCTCCCGCGACTGACATGCAGCAGCTGGAACAAGCCATCGAAGAAACCAAAGTGAAGCTCGCAGGCTACACGGGTGTCTTCGATGTGGCCGATGACTCCACACCGGGCAAATGGGAACTCCAGCTCACCGAAAAGCAGCGAGCCCAGCCACTCGGGATTCCTCTGGAAACAATCGCCCGCACGGTGAGAGCTGCGTATTACGGCGAGGAAGTGATGAGGCTTCAGCGGGGGCGTCATGAGGTCAAGCTGATGGTGCGGTATCCCGAGGCCGATCGCAGGGCCATCGGCCGGTTCGAGGATATTCGGGTGGATGGCGGCGATGGTGTGCAGCGGCCGATTACGGAACTTGCCGACGTCGCGGTCACTCGCGGGTATTCCGAGATCAACCGAATCGATCAGAAACGCTCCATCACCATTTCCTCCGACCTTGACGAGTCTCGCGGGAACGCCAAAACGATCGTCGCCGACCTCCGCGACGGTTTCATCCCGGAACTCCTCAAAAAATACCCCTCCGTTCGCGTTCGCTGGGAAGGGCAGCAGGAGCAGGACGAAGAGAGTGTGCAGAGCCTTGGGATCGGACTGTTCATCGCCCTGATCGCCATGTACGTGCTGCTCACGATGGAGTTCACATCTTATGGACAACCGCTCGTGGTGATGGCCATCATCCCGTTCGGCATTGTCGGCGCAGTGCTGGGGCACTGGGTCATGGACCTGCCATTGACACTCTTCAGCACTCTCGGCCTTGTGGCTCTCACCGGCATCGTCGTCAACGACTCGATCGTTCTCGTGGACTTCCTGAATTCCGCTGTCCGCAGCGGAACACCACTTGAAGAGGCTGTGCTCCAGGCGGGAGCCCGACGGTTCCGCCCTGTGATGCTGACTTCGCTGACAACCATCGCCGGGCTGGCACCGATCCTTGCTGAGACGTCGTTCCAGGCACAGCTGGTGATTCCCATGGCCGCCAGCCTGTGCTTCGGACTCATGACCAGCACGTTGCTCGTGCTGGTGCTGGTGCCGACGTTCTATCTGATCTACGCACGGATTTTTGGTATTCGTGGTGCGACGTCAGCGGGTTGACGGTGCATTTGAAGCAGGAACCGGCTGACTCACCGAGATAAAGTCCCTGTGGCCGCAGCGACTGAAGTTCCTCATTTGCTGCTCTGCCTGGATTCTGACACACTCCGGACCGTTTGCCGTTCTCGTCCTCTCCAGATGTCGTCAACCGGAATACGCTCATGCGAATCCGCTTCCTGTGCATTCTTTCCCTTGCGTGCTCACTGCCGGTCTTTGCGGACGACGGGCTCGTGTTTGTTCGCCACACAATTGATGGCTCAAATCCCAACAGTTCCTGTGCGGTTCTGGACGTGGATGCGGACGGCGATATGGACATTGTTGCCGGCGGCAGCTGGTATGAGGCTCCTCAATGGCAGGTGCATCGAGTGCGCGATGTGGAGGTGATTCGAGGGCGGCAGGACAATTATTCCAGTCTGCCGCTGGATGTGGATGGGGACGGAGCAGTAGATCTGGTGAGTGCCAATTACCGCAGTGAATCGCTCTACTGGGTTCGCAATCCCGGCTCGGCGGCAGCGCTGCAGGGGGTGACGTGGGAGCGGACGGTGATTGACCGTCCAGGGCCGATGGAAACCGGGCGGCTGTTTGATATCGACAGCGATGGCTCACCGGATGTGCTCCCAAATGGCATGGAGTTCTCCTCATGGTGGAGTCTCAAACCTGGCGCTCAGCCCGTTTGGGAGCAACATCCGCTTCCGGAAGAGCTGGCAGGCCACGGTATTGGGTTTGGTGACATCAATGGGGATGGGCGTGGCGACGTGGTGGGTCCCCATGGCTGGGCTGAGGCACCAGCGGATCGTCGCCGCGAACGCTGGAACTTCCACTCGGAATTTCGTCTTGGCAAAGACGCCTCCATACCGATTCTGGTCTTCGATGTGGACAGTGACGGCGATGCGGATATCGTCTGCGGCCGGGGACATCAGATCGGCCTTTTTTGGCTGGAACAGGGCAAGGATGCTGCTGGTCAGCGACTCTGGGAGCGTCACGTGATGGATTCTCAGACCGGCCAGAATCACAGCCTGCTGACAGCGGACCTTGATGGAAACGGGCGGCCAGAAGTGATTACAGGATCGCGCGACCGTGGACACAACGGCACGGACGTGGGCGAATGGGCTCCGCTGGAGATTGCCGCCTGGGAATATGTGTCGGAGCATCGCACCTGGAAAAAACGGCTCATCAGCCGTGGTGGTCCGGCCGCACTGGGAGTCGATCCCAAAGTGGAAGACCTCGACCGCGACGGTGATGAGGATCTCATTGTGGCCGATCAGCGCGGCGTGTACTGGTTCGAAAACCGTCGCGCAGCTGTGGCTGACAATCTGCCCGCAGGCGCCGCGGCACCGATCGAAGATGTTGTCATTGAAGCGACGACTTATGTTCATACGGATGCCATGACAGTGATTGCTGACGGACAGCGTCAGCCCATAACTTCTTCATTCCACGCAGCGCTGCGCCGTGAGCACACCCTGGCCGGAATGTCGCTGGCCATGGGGCCACTCCCGAACAGCACTCGTCGTTGTCCCCTGGACATGGAGATCGTGTCAGAGTCTGATCGTGGAAGCTATTTCGAGCGGCGGATTTCGTTTGCCGCAGAGCCTGGCGATCGTGTCCCTGCACTGCTGCTGATGCCTAAAAACCTGCAGCCACAAAACCCCGCGATGCTCTGTCTGCACCAGACAACCGGCATCGGCAAGGGAGAACCGGCTGGACTTGGTGGGTTGCCAAACCTGCATTACGCAAAGGAACTGGCTGAGGATGGCTTTATCTGTCTCGCTCCGGATTACCCGTCGTTCGGTGACTATCCCTATGATTTCGCCCTCAAGGGAACGGCCGCGGGGTACGTGAGCGGCTCGATGAAGGCGATCTGGAATAATCTGCGAGCCGTTGATCTGCTGCAGAGTTTGCCCGAGGTGGATCCGGATCGGATTGGCTGCATCGGGCATTCGCTGGGCGGACACAATTCGCTGTTTACGGCGGCGTTCGACCAGCGATTGAAGGCAGTCGTCACCAGTTGCGGGTTCACAGGCTTTCATGACTACTACGGAGGAAAACTGGCTGGCTGGACGAGCGACCGCTATATGCCGCGGATCCGCGAGGTGTATGGAAACGATCCCGATCGAGTGCCATTTGATTTCCAGGAGGTGCTCGGAGCAATCGCGCCACGGGCCGTATTTGTTTCAGCGCCCGTTCAGGACGGAAACTTTGATAACGCCGGGGTTAAGAAAGTAATGGCGGAAGCGGCACGCGTCTACGCCGTTTACGGTGCGAAGGAGTCTGCACTGCAGGCGGAGTACCCGGAATGTGGCCACGATTTTCCACCGGAAGTTCGCCAGCGCGTGCGGGAGTGGCTGAAGGAACGGCTGGGGTTGCGAAAGTAAAAGGGGTGGGGCTGACGAAACGGCTGTTGGCCCAATACCGGAAACCTGGCGGGAGTGTGGACTCGAAGCCAGTGTGATTAACGGCATTTTAAAGAACCTTTTCATCACAGAGGGGTCCTGAAGGAAGGGCACTACGCGATAAATCCTTCGGAGCTCTCCTGATTGCTGGAGCGAACAATGTCTGATACTAATCCTGTTGAATCGAACAACGTTACGAACTCCACAAATGCGGGGTCTTCCGGGAAAAACGGGCTTCCCAAGGTCATTCTCTGCCGCGTTGGCAGGCAACTGCAGCTCCAGCAGCGTGCAGGCTGGTCAGTCAACAACAAGCGGACTCGTCCGCAACTCCGCCGCATCGTAAGTGACTTCGAAATTGCTCGGCGTTCCGGTGAACAGGTTTTTCTGCCCGGCAGAGGGCTCATCGACTGCCAGTCATGCAGCGACCAGGAAGTGGCAGAGTTTCTGACTTACACAATCGCCACGACCTGTGGTGTTGTTGTGGATCTGCGTGTCCACACCTCCCGCAGCAAACCGCCGGCTGCTCCTGCGACAGAATCCCGCGTTGGTCGCTGACCGTTGTTTCAGACCTGCGGGACCTGTGTCGGCGGCTCTTTCGGGTCTCGCGTTTCCATCAGCTGGAAGAACACTGGCGTCAGAAAAATCCCGAAGACGGTCACTCCCAGCATCCCCGCGAACACTGCAATTCCAAGAGTGCTGCGCATTTCCGCGCCGGCTCCCTTTGCAAACACAAGGGGGACGACACCGAGGATAAAGGCAAGCGACGTCATCAGAATTGGCCGCAGTCGCAGCCGACAGGCCTCTGTGGTCGCATCAGCGACGCTGGCGCCGGCCTTGCGCTTTTCTCGTGCGAATTCAACAATCAGAATCGCGTTTTTGCTTGCAAGGCCCACCAGCACCACAAGTCCAATCTGAACAAATACGTTCAGATCCATCCGCGCCATGGCGACGCCGATAAGGGACGACAGCAGACACATGGGCACCACGAGGATTACAGCAAACGGCAGACGCAGACTTTCGTACTGTGCCGCCAGCAACAGAAACACCAGCACCACTGCCAGCAAAAACACAACAATCGCTGTGTTTCCCGCACGAATCTGCAACAGCGTGAGTTCTGTCCATTCAGTATCCATGCCAGGTGGCAGCTTTTCCGCGGCCAGCTGGTCTACAACTTGAATCATGTCACCCGAACTCACCCCAGGGCTGCCGCTGCCGTTGATCGAGGCAGCAGGGACGCTGTTGTAGCGAGTGATCAGTGCGGGGCCAGCGGATTCCCGAATGTCCGCAATCGTTGCCAGCGGCAGCATTTCACCGCTGCGATTGCGCACCTGCAATCGACGAACATCTTCGGGAGTCAGCCGGAAGAGTGGATCTGCCTGCAGATTGACCTGCCATGTGCGCCCGAATTCATTGAAGTCGTTGGTGTAGTAGCCGCCAAGGAAGACCTGCAGAGTCAGAAACACATCGTTCAGCGGCACTCCCAGTGTTTTGCACTTTTCGCGGTCGAGATTGACGTACATCTGTGGAGTATTTGCTCGGAACCCGCTGAACATTCCTGACAGCTGCGGCTGCTGGTTCCCGAACATTGCGAAGCTGTCGGCGGCATCCTGCAGTGCGTCGTAGCCAGCAGCATCGCGGTCCTGAATCATCAGTTTGAATCCGCCTGCACTGCCCAGACCGTCCACGGCAGGTGGCCCGAGTACTGCAACCGAAGCATCCTGTACCCGCTGCCAGGCGACCCGCTGCAGCCGAGCCGCAATGGCTGCCGACGACAACTCTGCAGACTCCCGCCGCTCAAACTCCTCAAGAATCACAAACATTGAACCAAAGTTTGACCCATTCGCGTTCTGCACCACCGACTGGCCGGCGATGGAAATCACATGCGCAATTCCCGGCAGACCCGGCTCGCCCTGATCCGGACGTCCGAGTGCCAGGCGTTCCAGCTGTTTCATGACAGCGTCGGTGCGTTCCAGTGATGCAGCATCAGGCAGCTGCACGTTCACGAGCAGATAGCCCTTATCCTGCGAGGGCACAAAGCCGGATGGCACATGAGTGAAACCGTACCACGTAGCCCAGAGCAGTCCGCAGTAGATCAGCAGGACCAGAGCAGTCAGTCGCAGTGACCGTCGCACGATGGCCGCATAGCCTGTCGATGCGGCATCAAACGTGCGGTTGAAGATTCTGAAAAACCAGCCGAGGGCCAGATTAACGACTCGTGTAAGCGGGTCTGTCGTGTCGGCTTTGCGACGCAGGAGCAGCGTTGCCAGAGCCGGGCTCAGAGTCAGCGAATTCAGTGCTGAGAAGAAGGTGGCCACGGCAATCGTCACCGCAAACTGCCGGAAAAACTGACCTGAAATTCCTGTGATGAACGCACACGGAATGAACACGGCCATGAGCACCAGCGAGATGGCAATCACAGGCCCGGCGACTTCGTCCATCGCCTTTCGTGATGCATCCCGTGGCGTCAGTCCATGCTCCAGATGATGCTCCACAGCCTCCACCACCACGATCGCATCATCCACGACAATTCCAATGGCCAGCACGAGTCCCAGCAGCGACAGATTGTTCAGGCTGAAGCCCATACCCGCCATCACGGCAAAGGTTCCCACGATGGCAACCGGCACGGCCGACAGCGGAATCAGAGTCGCTCGCCACGACTGCAGAAACAGCAGCACCACCAGCCCCACCAGAATCACAGCATCCCGCAATGCGTTAAATACCTCGTGAATGGACTCTGAAATAAACGAGGTCGTCTCGTAAACAATTCCGTAGTCGAGCCCTTCCGGGAAACGCTGCCGGAGCTGCTGCATACGGGCAGCAATCAGGTCGGCCGTCTGCAGGGCATTGGATCCAGGTGACTGAAAGATGCACAGGCCAACTGAAGGCCGACCATCGAGGTAGCAGAAGGCGTCCAGCGACTTCGCGCCCCGCTGAATGCCTCCCAGCACCTGCCCGGTTGCCGCATCCGTCCGCTGTTCTGAAACGAGGTCCCTCAGCCGCACGGTTTCCCCGTTGTCACCGGCGCTCACGATGATCCCGGCAAACTCCTCCGCATCCCGCAGCCGCCCCTGAGTGCTCAACGAGTATTGAAAAGCCTGGCCAGCGGGAACGGGCGGGCGGGCAAGTGAACCTGCAGCCACCTGCACATTCTGTTCACGCAGGGCAGCCACAATGTCGGCGGCCGTAAGCTTTCGTGCGGCGACCTTCTCGGGGTCCAGCCAGACTCGCATCGCATAGTCCTGCTGACCAAACATGGAGATGTCGCCAACACCCGGAATGCGGGCCATCTCGTCTCTTAGCCGTATCGTCGCATAGTTGCTCAACTGCAGCTGATCAAGCGAACCGTCGGGGGAAAACAAATTGATCACCAGCAGAATCCCGGGCGACTTTTTCCGCACCACCACACCCGTTTGACGCACAACGTCCGGGAGCGCCGGGAGCGCGAGGTTGACGCGGTTCTGCACCAGCACCTGCGCCATGTCGAGGTCAACGCCCACGTCAAAAGTAACCGTCAGACTGTACTGTCCGTCACTGGTTGACTGGGACGACATATACAGCATGCCCTCCACACCTGTGATCTGCTGCTCGATCGCAGCCGCCACCGTCTCCGCCACAACCGCCGAACTGGCGCCGGGGTAGATGCAGGAGACGGAAATCGTCGGCGGAGCGATTTCGGGGTATTGAGCAACGGGCAGCGTGGTCACTGCGATCGCGCCAGCCAGCACGATCACCAGCGAAATCACCGCGGCGAATATCGGTCGATCAATGAAGAATCTGGAAATACTGGACAAGTGAAGATTCCCTGAATCAATCGGAAATGGTGACTTCGACCCCGGAACGCACTCGCTGCAGACCCCGCACAATCACTCGGTCCGCACTCGTCAGCAACCGACGCTCCGTTTTGCCCGGCTCCCAAACCGCTCTGATCTCACGCTGCTCGCCCCGCTGCAGACCCGGTTCAACATTCAGCCTCACCACCCTGCCATCCTCACCCACGACAAACAGATAACGCGTCCCCTGATCAGACCCCAGCGCAGACTCCGGAACCAGCATCGCCTCATAGGCGGGACCCACCGCGATTCGCACTCGCACAAACATGCCCGGTGTCAGCTGACGCGAACCAGTGGCAGGTTTGGGATTCGGACATTCAGCCTTCATCAGCACCGTGCCCGTCTTCAAATCAATTGTGTTGTTGACGAATTTCAGCACGCCCTCAATCGGATAGTCCCCGTTGTGAATCGGGAGCCCAATCTGCAGTGGCACGGACAGTCCACCAGGCGGGAGCGTCAGACGACCGGAACGAATCGACTCCTGCAGCTTCTGCAGAGTAATCTCGTCCATCTCGAATGCTGCAAAAATCGGATCAACAGCCACGATGGTGGTGAGCAGCGAAGCGTTCTGAACCCCACCGGAAATCAGATTTCCCGCATCCACCAGGCGATCGCCTGCAACTCCGGTCAGCGGACTTTTTATGGTGCTGTATTCGAGGTTCAGGGCAGCCAGCGATTCCGCGGCACGCGACAGGTCAACCGCCGCCGCCGCTTCATTTCGATCTCCCAGCGCCCGCTGGAATTCTTCTTCAGAAACCGCTCCCTTCTCGCGGCCAGCTGACAACCGCTGAAAGGTGCCTTCCGTACGAGTCGCCCTCGCCTGGGCCTCCGCCAGCTGCGCTCTCGCTCGGTCCAGATCCGCCTCGAATGGACGCTGATCGATCTCGGCAAGCAGATCCCCCGCAGACACCTCCCGACCAGGCTCGAAATGCACTTTCGTCAGGTGACCGGAAACCCGTGCCCGAATCTCCACTCGCTCTACCGGAACTGTGCGACCCGTGAAATACAAATAATCACGCAGCTGTGCCGCCTCAGGTGACGCCACAGTGACCTCGGGGACCACAACTGATGACGATGGCACCGTCGCAGGACCACATCCAACACTTGACAGAACCACGAGGCCCAGACCGACCAACGCCAATCGCTGTGGAAATAACACACCCATGATCGTCACCCTTCTGCGACCTGATTCCGCAATCCAGCCCTGAGGCAGGTGGACATCCGTCTAGCATGACGAGCGGCTGTGGTGTGTGCAAGCCTCTCCGCTGAGAATTCAAAGTGCTGGCGCGAGTGTGGTGGGGATCAGCAGAAAAACATCCTGCCGGCCAGCACACTCGGCAAACAGGCTTGAAGAGCCTTCGCTTTCGTATGCAGGCAGGAATATTGCTGCTGAGGTGTTGTGCATCTTTGCGCGAATATTGCGCTACTACATGTGCGTCTGTCCAGAATTCTCCCGCTAAACAAAACATCCTTCACCGTTTGCTCGCACTTCCCGACATTTTCTGGAGAATGCTGCAGCAATTCTGTTTAGACTGGGGCAGGTCTTTTTGTGATAATCTGGCCTTTTGTTCACTACTGAAATCACTCATCCTGCGATCGGCTCGTGTTTTGCATCGCGATCAGCTCTTGTTCCTCGCCTTCAGGGGGCGATTTTTGGAGAGTCATGCATGTCAGAGAGTCAGTTGTCGCCAAGAGAAGTGCTGGCCCTGTGTCGTCAGCGTGAGATTCAGGCGATTGATCTGCGATTTACGGATTTCTGTGGAACGCTGCGGCATTTCACAATCCCGGCGGGACAGCTGTCGGAGGATAGTTTCGAGCAGGGGTTTGCGTTTGACGGTTCATCAATGCGGGGCTGGCAGGCGATCCATGAGAGCGACATGCTGGTGGTGCCGGAATCGCAGACGTGTTTTGTCGATCCCTTTATGAAATCAACAGTGGCCCTGTTGTGCAATGTTCGGGACCCGGTAACGCACCAGACGTATCCTCGCGATCCGCGAAGCATTGCGCGGAAGGCGGAGCAGTGGTTGCAGACAACGGGAATAGCGGACCGTCTGATGGCGGCTTTCGAGGCGGAGTTTTTCGTCTTCGACAGTGTTCGATTTGATCAGCGTGAGCAGCACGGTTTCTATTACCTGGACAGCGAAGAGGGGCAATGGAACCGAGGAGCGTCGGTTCGTGGTGGTGGCCATTCGATCCGACATCGGGAAGGCTATCTTGCTGTTCCTCCTGCGGACCGTTTTCAGGATTTGCGGACGGAAATCATGCTGCTGCTTGAAGACAGCGGGATCCGGACGGAGTGGCAGCATCATGAGGTGTCATCGGGCGGTCAGTGCGAAGTCGCCTTGCGCGCTGATTCGCTGGTGCGGATCTGTGACAGTGTGCAGCGTCTGAAGTACATCGTTCGCAACACGGCCCAGCGGCACGGGCAGACGGCGACGTTCATGCCCAAGCCTGTCTGGAACGACAACGGTTCCGGGCTGCACATGGCGCTGTCACTGCTGCAGGGCGATCGCTATTTGTTTTGCGGCAGCGGTTATGGCGGGCTGAGTGAAACTGCGATGCACGCGA
Source organism: Planctomycetaceae bacterium (assembly GCA_046074645.1). Taxonomy (GTDB): domain Bacteria; phylum Planctomycetota; class Planctomycetia; order Planctomycetales; family Planctomycetaceae; genus SXXK01. The sequence continues at coordinate 16,615 of JBJTOP010000415.1, forward strand.
TGGGCGGCATTCTGAAGCACGCCGCTGCCCTCCTCGCGTTCTGCTGCCCGACAACCAACAGTTACCGTCGTCTGACCCCTGGTTTCGATGCGCCGGTGAATATCAGCTACAGCTACCGCAACCGCTCAGCGGCCATTCGAATACCGGCCAATTCCGGCCCGGAATCAAAGAGGCGACTTGAGTTTCGCTGCCCGGATGGCGCGTGCAATCCGTACCTTGGTCTGGCAGCGGTGCTGATGGCGATGCTGGACGGCATCCAGAACCGTCTGTCCCCCGGCAAACCGCAGGACAAAGACCTTTACGACCTGCAGCCGGAAGAACGGGCTGGCCTTGAATGCACTCCGTCGTCACTCGAAGCTGCCCTGACGGCACTTGAACACGACCACGATTTCCTGCTGCAGGGCGAAGTGTTTACTCGCGATGTCATCGAAAAATGGATCGCTCACAAACGCACGGCAGACGTCGAAGCCATCCGCCAGCGACCACATCCACATGAATTCGCGCTGTATTTTGACTGTTAGAAATCCGTTACGACAGTCCTGACAAAGCACCGGTGCTGTCGCCAAGCCGCTCCCAGTCGACTTCAAGGCGATTCAGCATGGAGAGCCAGAGATTGCTGAGCGGCGTTTCTGTGGGGAAGCGGAGATGGCGTCCGGAACGCAGTCGACCACTGCCGCCACCTGCAAGCAGGATTGGCAGGTCTTCGTGATTGTGAGCGTTTCCGTCGTGAATGCCGCTGCCATAAGCCAGCATGCAGTGATCGAGGAGCGAACCGCCGGCCTCGGGGATGCACTGTAGTTTTTCCAGCAGATAAGCCAGCTGGCGAATGTGGAACAGATTGATCTTTCGGATCTTTTCCTTCTTCGCGGCATCGTTGCCGTGATGCGACAGATCGTGGTGGCCCTCCGGCACCTCAATAAACGGATAGGGTTTGTTGCTGCCTTCGTTGGCAAACACAAACGAAGCCACGCGGGTCACGTCAGACTGGAAGGCGAGGATCATCAGGTCGCACATGAGTTTCAGGTGAGCTTCGTAGTCAGCGGGAATGCCTGCAGGAGCGGGGTAGTCGGGAGTTTTGACGGGCGGCAGTTTTTCGGCACGTTCAATGCGGAGTTCGATGTCGCGGATGGCAGAGAAGTATTCATCAAGCTTGCGGTTGTCGCCGGGAGACAGTTTCAGTGCGAGGTCCTTTGAATCTTCGCGAACGAAGTCGAGGATGCTGCGGCGACGGGCATCACGGCGAGTGCGATTGGAGTCCTGACCGGATGCAAACAGTCGTTCGAAGACCTGTTTTGGATTGACTTCACGCGGAAGGGGTTGTGTGGCGGACTTCCAGGACATGGTGGTGGAATAGACGCAGCTGTAACCGGAATCACAGTTGCCCGCCATCGCTCCGTGTTCACAGCCGATTTCAAGGGATGACAGACGAGTGTTGTGGCCAATGCGGGAGGCCGCTGCCTGGTCCGCCGACATTCCGGCACGGATATTGGTGCCGTCGGTCTTGTAGGCCTGGGTTCCCGTCAGGAATGCCGTGAGTGCTCGCGCGTGGTCGCCACCGCCGTCGCCGTGGGGCCGAGCTTTGTCGGCGGTGAGTCCACTGAGCACCAGCAGCTGCGAGCGAACGGCTGTCAGCGGTTCAAGAATGGGTGGCAGAGCGAATTCGCTGCCCTCGGCCGACGGAGTCCAGTCGGCCATGTTGACTCCGTTGGGGACATAGAGGAAAGCCACTCGAGTGGGTGTTGTCGGCGAAACGCCAGGGTCCTGCGGAGTTTCCTCGGGCGAACCCATGACTTCCAGCCATGGCAGCGATACGGCAGCGCCGACTCCGTGAAGCACCGCGCGGCGAGGCAGCGAGAAATGACTGGATGGCATGACAGAAGTCCTGATGGCGGGGCTGGAAGCCCTGGGAGGGAAGAAGCAGGGAACGCGGGGCCACTGATTTGAGCTGGCTGGGCCGGGAATGAGCGGCGGGGGGCTGTCGAGTGGGCAGCACTTGGTGAAATGTTACCACGCGGGTGTCTGCGGCGGCAATAAAAATTGAGCATCCGGAGGTTCGCTTCCGGAATTTGCCAGCCTCGTATGTTCCATTTGCATCCCCCGACAAACTCCGTCATAGTCTGCTCTTCAACCCTGTGCACGATCTGCACAGAGAGGGTCCGAATAAGGATTCGGGCTGCTTTCTCGCGTTTTTTCTGAACTGAGCATCTCAATGAGCTTCGCCCTCCTTCGCCGCAGCGCCGCGGCAATCCTTGCTGCCGCCACGCTGTGCAGCTTCACCGCCGCCCAGGACGCTCCAAAGCTGGAGACTGACGAACAAAAAGCCAGCTACGGTATCGGTTTTAATATCGGTTCCTCAATCCTCCGCGACGGACTGGCTCTGGATCCCGCACTGATCGCCGCAGGCATCGAAGCAGCTCTCAAGGGCCAGAAATCAGCACTCACCCCGGAAGAAGTCCAGGCCGCCATGCAGGCCATGACCGAAAAAAAATCCGCCGATAAACTCAAGTCCAACGCCAAATTCCTGGAAGACAACAAAGCGAAAAAAGGTGTTCAGGTCACCAAATCCGGACTCCAGTATTCGGTCATCAAGGAAGGTACCGGCGAAATGCCGACCACCAAAAGCCGCGTGAAAACCCACTACCGCGGAAAACTCCTGAATGGCACCGTCTTCGATCAGTCCTACGAAGGTGATGCTCCCGTCGCCTCCGACAAGCCCGTCGAATTCGGAGTCACTCAGGTCATCAAAGGCTGGACCGAAGCCCTCCAGCTGATGAAACCCGGTGCCCACTATCGTCTCTTCATCCCCAGCGAACTCGCCTACGGCCAGCGCGGCACCCCCGGTGGCCCCATCGGCCCCAATGAAGTCCTCATCTTCGAAATTCACCTGCTTGAAGCCTCCGACGAATAAGGCCCCGAAACGGAAACAATGACGGCAAAAAAAACGGCCGGGTGCAAGGTCTTCCGGGAGGGCGAAACTGGCATGGTGAAACGACGTGAAGCCGAGCAAATTGGGATGTTCTCAGTGCTGCCTGCCAGTTGAAATGCCGCGGCTGGATTGAGTCACAAAAACGCAGTGTGGCGTGCGGTCGACGTCAATCGGCCGGTCAGGCTTTGGTGCGTGCCCGGTGCGGCTCTGGCCGCGTTGGCACGTACCGTTACCGGGGGGATTGACGTCCCCCGCACGCCTTGTCACGGTGGAGCAGATCCAAAGACGGCATCCGGTGTCCTTACGACCGTTTCACCATCCCAGGGCGAAAATGGGAGTTGCGAGGTGTTTTCGAGGGGCCACGTGGTTCTGTGTCTTTTTGCCTTCATGGAACCACAACGAAACGGCCAACTGCGGCAGGTCCGCTCCTTTGAAATTGCGGCCTCTAAGGCCAGCTCTCTGCCTCGTCCCTGCGACGGTCCGTGTGGGTGCACGGGATTTACACGCCTCGGTGGTGTCGGCGGAGTGGACAGAACGTGGCGGGGCGGAGAATAATCACCCCAACCGCGCAGCGGACGACGTTTGCCACCAGAAAACTGCGGGCACTTACCGAGAACTGCCCTTACAGGGCGACGGGGATCGAGGACCTCGTGACCTGGCATGCCAGCCTGATGGAACTGGCCTTACAGGCCGGATACGCAGCAAAGGCCACCACGATTTCCCGGCGAAATCCGCTGGAGATTTCCTCGAGAAGGACGCAGCAGAGAATTGCATCCGGGCGAGGAAAAAGACTGGGTTTCGGTCATTCAGGTGCATGGCACTTTTGTGATGTTTGGTCTTCAGACCAGCCATTCATCTGCAGGAAATCGTGCTTCCAGTGATACTGATCAAGCAGGCCTGCGGTATTTCGGCCAAGAATCGTGCAGGCCGCATAGAGTGCCTCAATGGTCGCCAGCCCTGCAGATGGGTCCTGGTGCAGCATGGAGCGCCGTGGATATGCCGTTTGAATGGGGGGCAGCGAACGGACTGGAACATCCCGGCAGTGAGAGATCATATTCGCGACCAGTTTCCAGGTTCCATCGAGCAGCAGCAGTCCGGAGTTGCGGTCGGCGGCGGAAAGTAATGGTCCGCCAAGCCCCAGTCGGACGTAGCCTTCAAGGCTGAGTGGCACAGGATCAGGCCACTGCACAAAGACGTACCCGGCACGTCCTCGCAGCGGTTCCACGGAACATTTGCTGCGGCGTTCGCGGGGGTGCACGAGTATCACGGTTGGCGGCGTGACGGCATTTTCGTGCGTGGTGAGCGTGAGATTACCGAGAGTATACATACGGGGGTTCAGCCTTCCCGACGAACGCGTTCGATTTCCGCATTCAGATCAGCGATTTCCTTTTCCAATTTTGGAATCTCACGCGGATCATCGGGTTGTTTTCTTGCTGCGTTCAGCAGCTGCTGCAGCCGCTGGATCTTATTTTTTGCCGCGTCGATCTGCTTTTGTTGTTTCTTGTTCAGAGCCATTTGCCTGGAATTCCCTCGTGACCAGCCGGTGTTGTTGCCAATCCCGACCGGAAGCGTGATGATATGGAACATGAAAGGCGGTTGCGTCCAACGCATGGTGACAGACAGTCGTGAATTATACAGTATTCTCGCTGGAGCAGTCAGCAGTGGAGTGCTGTTGAAAGCAGTTTTCAGCGGACCGGCTGCCGCTGCCGGTGAAATCGTGCGCATTCAGGTTCGCCCGTTGCTTTTGCGCGGTCAGCCCAGTCTTCAGATCGCCTCCCGCACGGCAACTCAGGAATTTCACCGCAATTGCAAGCCCGACCAGGCACTCGACCAGCTCCGACTGTTCCTCGACGGCCGTTTTCGCAATCTGCTGCTGGAAACTGCAGCCGAACAGCTGCAGGCGATTCTCAACCAACGCGGCACACAATGGAAACTACACCGCAAGCCACGAAAGACCTCGCTGGCACCCTCGCAGGAACACAAGTCTGGCGAAACCCTCGAAGCTCCAAACTACCGCCCTGCCCCTGACTTAAGTCTCACAACACACGACCGCCAACCACAGTATCTCATTCCGGCAGGAACTCCGTGCCCCTTTCTGCAGGCTACCGGTGTCATGGACCACGCCGGAAATGTCCGCGCCAGTCACGCACGCAAGTTTCGGCAAATCAACCGATTCCTCGAATTTGTCAAGGATCTCACCGACTCGTTACCCTCCGACCGTCCGCTGCACGTTGTGGATTTTGGGTGTGGAAAAAGTTATCTCACGTTCGCTGTCCACCACTTGCTGACTGTCATCCAGGGACGAAGGTGTCAGATCACTGGGCTGGATCGACGTCACGATGTCGTCACCACCTGCAGTGAAATCGCCGCGCGTCTCAATCTGCATGACCTCCGTTTCCAGCCGGGGACCATCGCTTCATTCAAACCCGATGTGCCCCCGGACCTTGTAATCTCACTGCACGCCTGTGATACGGCCACAGACGATGCCGTCGCACAGGCCGTTCGCTGGGCAGCCGCCGGAATTCTAGCCGTACCGTGTTGTCAACAGGAACTGCAGAAGCTGCTCGAAGGCAGTCCGCTGCCGCCAGTCACTTCCTGGGGAATCGCACGGGAACGTTTCTGTGCCCTGGCCACGGATACTCAGCGAGCGACTCTGCTGGATGCCGCCGGCTATCAGACGCAGCTGCTTGAATTCATCGATATGGAACACACGCCAAAGAACCTGCTGTTAAGGGCAGTCCGCGTGCAGTCACACCGGCCGGAACGCAGACTTTACGAACTGCAGGCGCTGCAGCAGGTGACGGACTTTCGTCAGCTTCTTCGTATCCCTCCACTCAGCCTCGAACGACTCCTTCACGAAAGCGGCCTGTTGCCTGCCCCGATCCCGGATTCCGCTGCCGCAGGGAGACCGGCATGAGCACTCTGATATCACTTTGCACCTACAACGAGGCTCGCAACATCTCGGAACTCATCCCCCAATTGCTGGAATTGATTCCCGACGCCACAGTGCTGGTGATCGACGACAACTCGCCTGACGGCACTGGACTGGCGGCTGATGAGTTCGCCCGCAGCAACAGTCGTGTCCGTGTGCTCCATCGCCCGGCTCGCCTTGGACTGGGAACGGCCACCACCGCAGCCTTTGACTACGCGGTGCGAGAGGGATTCACATGGCTGGTGAATCTGGATGCGGACTTCAGTCATAATCCTAAATATATCCCACAATTATTACAGGCGATGAATCAATGCGACGTCGCGATCGCTTCTCGCTACGTACCTGGCGGCGGAGTCGTCGGCTGGACCGTTCGGCGACGGCTGATGAGCTTCCTGATCAACTGGTGGACCCGCTTGATGCTGGGACTGAAGAATCACGATAACAGCGGCAGCTTCCGCTGCTACAGCGTCGCCCTGCTGGCTCGCGTGGATTGGTCCAAAGCCCAGGCTACCGGCTACGCAATTCAGGAGGAAATCCTCTTCCGCTGCCTCGTAGAAGGCGCACGAATGCAGGAAATACCATTCTGGTTCGAGGATCGACGATACGGCAGCACAAAGATCAATCTGCGTGAGTGCCTGCGTGCCGTTTGGGTGATCTTCAGACTCGGATTGCTCCGCTTCAAAAAAAGCAGCTCAGGGAATGAATCCCTGACGGAGTCGTCATCGTAAACAGCTGGACACTTCGGCCAGACATCGGTCCCACGCTCAGGCATCCAACTCATCGCCACACGTGGACGGACCGGAGAGAATGAAAGCGTTGAGGTGAGGGTGCAGAGAGGGGGCTGGCGGATGTTCCGACTGGAGTCTGGCAGCGATCGACTTAGAATATCATGCTGCTGGAACTTCACTGCGGCTCAACAGGGTTTGTTCAATACCGGGGAGACATGGGGTGATGACACCGGCGTCAGAGATTTCCGACATTCTGAAATCACTTAATCTTGACCAGGCAGCAGGACTCTGGATTGACGGACAGCCGGTGTTGTGCCGGGGTTCGCTGCGGATTCTGCGTTCGCCGATCGATGGAGCGGTGCTGGGCGAGGTTCATGAGGCGGAAGCGGAGGACGTGGATCGAGCGGTAGCAGCGGCGGTGGTGGCTTTTTTTCAGTGGCGAATGGTGCCGGCTCCGCTGCGGGGCGAGCTGATGCGGCGATTCGGGCTGGTGCTGCGAGAGTACCGGGATCCGCTGGCGCGTCTTGTATCGCTGGAGTGCGGCAAGATACTCGCAGAATCGCTGGGTGAAGTTCAGGAAATGATCGACATCTGCGAATACGCGGTCGGTTTAAGTCGGCAGTTGAGCGGACTGACTTTGGCAACGGAGCGACCGCAGCATCGGATGATGGAGCAATGGCATCCTCTGGGCCCGGTAGGTGTGATTTCGGCGTTCAACTTTCCTGTGGCGGTATGGGCATGGAATGCTGCTATAGCGATCGTTGCCGGCGATTCGCTGATCTGGAAGCCATCAGAAAAAACCCCGCTGTGTGCGATGGCATGTCAGCGACTGCTCATGCGCGCTGCCGCGGGGCTTCGGGATGTACCTCCGGGTTTAAGTACGATTGTAATTGGTGGGCGTGACCTTGGACGGGTTCTTGCTGAGGATCGCCGTGTCCCACTGGTGTCGGCAACGGGGAGTGTCTCCATGGGCCGGGAAGTTGCCCGAACGGTCGCTGGCCGGCTTGGGCGTTCACTCCTTGAACTGGGTGGCAACAACGCCTGCATCGTGGCGCCCACAGCCAGCCTGGATCTGGCCGTCAGGGCGATTGTGTTTGCCGCAGTCGGGACCTGTGGCCAGCGCTGCACGACACTGCGGCGTCTGATTGTGCATGAAAGCATCGCTGACGAACTGGTAAATCGCCTGAAGATTGCCTGCGCGTCGCTGCCAATTGGTCATCCACTGGAACCAGGAGTGCTGGTGGGACCGCTGATTGATGCGGCAGCGCTGGACCACATGCAGTCTGCGCTGAACGAAGCGCGGCATGCTGGTGGGACGATCTTTGGTGGCGGAATTCTTCAGGATCGCGTACCCGCAGGGGGCTGCTATGTGCGGCCGGCCATCGTGGAAATGCCGAATCACTCCGAGATCATGCACCAGGAGACCTTCGCACCCATTCTGTATGTGATCAGATACACAGACCTTGAACAGGCTATCGAATGGCAGAACTGCGTTTCGCAGGGTCTGGCATCTGCCATCTTCACCAATGATCTTCGGGAAGCGGAGCGATTTCTGTGTCCGGCAGGCAGCGACTGTGGTATCGCGAATGTGAACATTGGCCCCAGTGGTGCTGAGATTGGCGGAGCATTTGGCGGTGAGAAGGACACGGGGGGTGGGCGTGAATCCGGTTCAGACAGCTGGAAGGCCTACATGCGCCGGGCTACAAACACCATTAATTACGGCAGCGATCTTCCACTTGCACAAGGAATTCAGTTTCTCTGAGCTTTCTCAGGCGGAATCAGCGGCAGCAGCCGCACTTCACCGTTGCTGCAACCTGCAAGCAGCTGCTGATCTCCCGGAATAACCAGCAGCTCTTCAATCCGCAGGCCCTGCAGCTGCTGCCCTCGCTGCTGCTGCAGGGTTGCTGCTGACAACGTCAGAATTTCACCATCGCTGCAGCCTGCGATCAGCATTTCTCCGTCGCTGGTCCATGCCAGCGACAGCGGTACGGATGAGAGTCTGGTAAAACGCAGCATTCGCCCCTGCAGTGGAATCCAGAGTCTTACCGTGCGGTCTGCGCCGGCGGTCGCCGCCACACGACTGCTGGTCCGCTCCTCGGCTCGGAAAGGACGTACTGCAATTTCAAGCACGGCCTGGGTGTGATTGTTGAATGTCCGCCGTGTCGTCAGAGAGCCGGTTTCCCAAAGTCGCAGCGTCTGATCGATTCCGGCAGTCAGCAGCAAGTCCTGATCCAGCCGACGAATCGCAAGCACAGGCTGCGAATGCCCGACAAATTCGGTGACGTCGATCTCTGCTGCCCCTGATTCGACGCGGACCAGTCGACAAACTCCGTCGGCCCCTGCCGCCGCGATTCTGTTTCCGCCTTCCACCCACTCGGCCTGGTACACCAGATCATCACCGACCTCGAATGATCGCACTTCGCTCTCATCCAACCATGAATGAAGTTCAATCACACCGCGCTCGCCCGAACTGCCACCGACGGCGAAAAACTGTCGGCCGTCGGGTGAAAACTGGATGTCATGAATCTGCTGCAAACGAGTGGGCAGTGTTTGCCGTGGCTGCAGTGAGGGGAGTGACAGCAGGGTCAGACCGGCCTGAGATCCCACGAGCAGCTGTTTGCCATCAGGACAGATGGCAAGGGCTGTTACTGGAGGACCTGCGAGCGCGCTGATGCCGAGAAGACTCGTGCACAGAAACAGTATTTTCATGAACGCTGTGAGTAATCGAAACATGGGTATGCAACGTGGTTACATCAGACCGGGAATCACCTTTCCGGAGGCATTGACTGCGATGGGACGACCATCGCTCGTTGGCAACATCTGTTGCGGATCGATCTTCAGCAACTGGCAGATGCTGGCCGCAAGATCGGCGGGAGTCACAGGCATGTCGCGCGGACTTTCACCGACGCGGTCGCTGCTGCCCAGTACCTGTCCACCTTGAACTCCACCGCCGGCCAGCACCGCGCTGAAGACTCGTGGCCAGTGATCACGGCCACCACGAGTGTTCAGTTTTGGCGTGCGGCCAAATTCTCCCATTGCCACAATCAGGGTATTTTCAAGGAGACCTCGTTCCTGAAGATCTGACACCAGCGAGGCAAAGCCCTGATCGAACGTTGGAATCAATCCGACACCGGGGTTTGCGCCGCTGTAACCTGACTGCAGCTGCAGGACCAGATCTTCATGGGTATCCCAGCCGTCGAAATGAACCGTCACGAAGTTTACACCACGTTCCACCAGTCGGCGTGCCAGCAGACAGCTTTGTCCAAACGTTCGCATGCCGTAGCGAGCTCTGACAGCGGCCGGTTCCGCTGTGATGTCAAAGGCATCTCTTGCCTCGGGAGATAGCGCCAGCCGCCACGCCTGCTGCTGAATGGAGTCTTTATTGCCACCGGTCGGCTGATCGAGTTTTGCTTCGACCTGATCCAGTGCCTGCAGAAAGCTGCGACGACGTTCCAGTCGCGTCGGGTCAATTCCAGGAAAGGCCGTCAGATCAGCGACCTGAAAATCGGGCTTTGCCGGATCTCCACGAACCTCGAACGGCTCATACCCCGGGCCCAGAAAACCGGCACCTGCAAATCGTGTCTCAGGTATGGCAACATAAGGTGGCAACAACGCTTCGGGACGGTCACGGCCTGACTGCCACGCGGAAATCGAGCCTAGACTGGGATGACGAATCACGGTCGATGGCTGGTGCCCCGTCAGCAGATACTGATTCGCCAGACCGTGCTCTCCGAGCGGTGATGTGAGCGAGCGAATCACGGCGAGGTGTCGGGCGATGGTCGCAGATTTCGGCAGATGTTCACAGATTTCCAGCCCCGGCACTGTGGTGGCAATTGGCCGGAACGGTCCGCGGACTTCCAGCGGTACGTGCGGCTTCAGATCGAACGTTTCCAGATGTGACGGGCCACCGTCCAGCCAGAGCAGGATGCAGTTGAGCGGGGGCGCACTGCGACTGGACAGCCGACTTCCCAGAGCCAGCGCACTTCGGCTTCCAAACCCGGTAATCCCCAGCGCCGACAGAACTCCCAGTCGCAGGCAATCGCGGCGGAGAGGCGCTCGAATTCGGTTGCAGGCGCGTTCAGTCATTTTCCAGAAACTCCCGACTGTTCAGCAGACTCCAGACAAAATCCTCCAGCCGCTGTTTTCGTTCTGTTGCTGCATCTGCCGCGGCAGCCACTTCTGTGCCATGATCAATCCACTGCACCCATGCATCCATGTCAGTCTCTGTCGGACGGTATGTCCATGCACGCACAAGCCAGTCTTCCACCATCCGTCTGGTAGATTCTCCGCTATTCAGCTGCATCGACAGCCGGCTTTGTGGATGCTGCAGTCTGGCATTGAGCAGGCTGCCGTTGATTTGGTGAAGGCGAGCGGAAAGTGAAGGGGCCGAACTGGTTTCTTCACAACTCTGGGAACTGCGGCAGCGACCGAGGGCATCGAGGGCGGAGGAAGGCGAGAGCGGATCGATGCGAGTCATCAGCCGTTGTTCGGAGGATGCATCGGGCATTTCCGGAACACCAGTGAGATCTTCAATCGCAGCAAGGAGTATGTGAGGGTCGAGTGGACGCGGGCGGGCGCGGGACAGAAAGTGGTCATCCGCGGCATTTCCAGTCAGCACTTCACTGCTTCGACAGTAAGTGCCGCTCAAAACGATCCGGCGAAGTGTGTGTCGAATTCGATAGCCGTGCTCGACAAAGTCATCTGCCAGCAGCTGCAACACTTTTGGATGAGACGGCGGGTTGGTACTGCGAAGATCATCTGCCGGGTGTGAAAGCCCACGGCCAAACAATACCTCCCAGAGGCGATTGACGGTGGCGTTGGCCAGCAGCCGCTGCTGACCGTCAAGTGCCCAGTTCAGAACGGCTTCACGTTCATCCATTCCAGTGGCAAGAGCGGCACCTCCGGGAACTCTGGGAACAGCGTCAGTTCCGGTTTTGGGGTGAGTCACAGTTCCGCGGCCGGTGAATCTCACGATACGACTGCGTTCCAGCGGTGCGAAGATGGAGGCGAGTCCGTGGTAGTCATCCTGTGTCCAGCGATCCAGCGGATGGTTGTGGCAGTTGGCACAACCGAGCTTGATACCTGCCAGAAATCCAGCCGTGATTTCGGCATGTTGCCTCGCATCTCGCGGCATGCGATTCACTGCGGCTGGTCCTGATTCATGGGAATCACCATTCGCCATCACAATTTCCCGGGCGATTTCGTTCAGACCGCGATCGGCAGCAATCTGTGTTCGCAGCCACCGCACGGCGGCTGGCAGCACCTCGGGCTCGCCGGTCACCGACTGCAGTCTCAGCCAGCGGGAGATCAGTCGCGTCCAGTGATCGTTGAAGGAATCGCTTGCCAGCAGACGATCCACCACCGCCAGCCGGCGGTCAGTATCGGTGCTGCTGGCAAGGAACTGCAGATCTGCGGGATCCGGCAAACGCCCAGTCAGATCAAGAGTCACTCGACGCAGCCATGTCAGATCATCTGCCTGAGGCGAGGCCGGAATACGCAGTTCTTCAAGAGTCTTCAGGACCATGTTGTCAATGGGATCGAGTCGGGGAGCAGTCGACAGGTCTGCGGGAACATCTGTCAGCGGGACACCCAGATGCATGGGAACGACGATGTTGAGAAATCGTGCCAGCAGCAAATGCCGGCCACGGCGGGAAACACGGGCGATGTGATCAGCTCCAACAACAACCGCCGCGGGATCTGCAGCGGTGAATCGCGTCCATGCCGTGACATCTTCTGAGCTGCCATCGTCGAAAACGGCCTTCACGTGCAGTCGCACTTCCGCTGGGACTGTATTCAGGTGTTTTTCGGTGGGATCTGCCAGGAGCTGGACGAGCTGACGTGCGTTACCGCGGGGAGCTCCGGCCTGAATCCACGCGAGAAGTCTATTAAACCCTGGGGAATTGCGGGACAGAATTTCACCGCCACCATGATCCAGTTCACCGGCAGGTTTTCGCAGCAGCAGGCTGAATTCCGGAGCTGTCAGATTCACGCGACGACCTTCGAAGGCATGTACGATGGCCTCGAAGTCCAGCTGCGGATCTCCGGCGAATAACGACAGCTGCAATCCTCCGCGACCAGCGGCCGCTCCATGACAGGCGCCGGAATTGCAGCCAGCCTGAGTAAGCACTGGGAGCACCTGAGTGGCGAAGTCGGGGACTGTTTCCGCACTGGCGACTGTGGTTCCAGTCACCGCCTGATCATCGGCTCTCGAAGTTGTTGTCCAGATGACCGACGCAAACAGCAGCACGCCGGTCGTTTGACGCAGGCTGGTGGCGGGAATCATCGTCGGGGTTCCTGCGGTGATTCCGGCTTGTTGAATTCCCGAGCCCAGCGGCTCAGGTGCTCCTGCGCTTTCTTTGTGCCGTAGTTCTCCAGCTTTCCGGAGTCGACGATAGTGCGAGCGATGCGGGCAAGTTCTTTCTTCACGGCGGCATCCGCTGCCGCCTTGTCTTCGATCTCTTTCGCCGCACGGTCCACGTCTTCGACCGATGCATCGCGGCGAATCAGTGGCGTGAGCAGCGGTCGCAGGTTGGGAACGGAACCGGGCTGCTCAACCATCCGCCCCTTCTGCGGCACTCCCTGCAGTTGCTCAAGGTCCGGTACTGTGCCACCTGCCACGTCCACAACCGCCTTGAGAACCAGGGGAAGATCCGCCTGAAGACTGGGCTGCACGAACGCGAAACTGGCAGTCACCTGATTCTTGTGAGCGACGAGGATTGTCAGTGTCACGTTGCGGTTCAGTCCGAGACTTCCTGGACCTTCTCGGCCATCGACGGAAACTCCAGTGGGGACCTCGGATGTCAATGCATGACTGATGCGACGCAATTGAGCTTCACCCGCCGACGCGTCGTCCTCCAGAAGCACCACTGCTGTACTCAGGCCCTCGCTGCGGCGCCCGTGAGTGTAGCCTGAAAGGACTCGAGCAAAACCGATGGACTGGCGATTCACATCGTGAATGAAGATCAGCACCAGAGGACGCCCGGCTGCTTTCCGGACGGGGTCCAGTAACTCACCGGCAGGCCCCGAAAGTACCTGTCGGAAGGAAAACTGCGGCAGAGCTTCGCCCGGCTGAGGCCCGGAATACACAGGTTCGTCAGCGGCCCTCAGTGACACACCAAAAGGTAGAAACATTGTGATCAATATCGCGATGGCGACTGGATGATACATTGCGGTGGCTCCTGCGAAGGTGGATTCACTCACCATAGTCTGGCAAAGTCTCCGCAGTCTGGCAAATCACGCTCCAGCACGTTCGGATTACGGCATTTTCTGCCGATCGCCCTGCAAATTGACCACGGCACAGGTTTCTTCAAAAGTCAAAATAAATCGGTTCTGACGTCTTCACCGCAACGGAGGTTTCCGTAGAAGAAATTCGTCGAATGGGTGCGTCTCGAATTGCGGGTTACTCCCTGCATTCGTCGATTTCCTCACTGCACCGTTCTTCCATCTCTGAGGTTTTCTGCCATGTTACGGACTTTGCCGCTGACACTTGCCTGCATTCTCTCCGTCACCCTCACAGGGTGTTCAGCCGGGAAAGCGCTGGTCGTGCGATCACCAGCCAAAAAACACTCGCCCGCCGAACAGCTGGCCCACGTGGCCGAAGCCTATGAAGCCCGAGGTGACTACAACAGCGCGGCCGAAGTCTACAACCAGGCCCTGGCGCTCAATCCCGGTAACCGAAAACTGGAACGACAATTGGCTGATGTTCAGCGACTTGCGCGCGGTGAAGATCCCGTCCGGGATCCGTTCCAGCAGTTGCGTCGCGAATCGTCGGAACTGGCCAGTGCCCGCCGCAAGGAACTGAGCGACGCACAGTCGTCAATCCGCGCAGTCTCTGCACCCGCCGCCACGCGGTTACAACAGCTCAGGAAGAATTCCGCCACGGCCAGGGTCGAAGAACCCTCTGACTGGAACTCCGATGAGTCTGAACTTGATGGACTCTCCGATGAAGAACTGATGGGGATGGAGTCGCCGCTCCGCTGATAGTGACCATTTGACTTTCAGAACTCTCCCGCTGCAGGATGCAAGGCATGACGTCAGGTTTTGGAATCATCGGCACAGGCATGATTGCGCACTTTCATGCGCAGGCTATCCAGGCAATGCCGGGCGGTAAGGTGGCTGCCTGCTTCAATCAGAATCCCGACAAAGCTCAAAAATTCGCCCTGCAATACGGTTGCCGCGCGTGCGAGAACCTCGATGCTCTGCTGGCTGATCCAGGCGTGGAGATCGTCACAATCTGCACTCCCAGCGGTGCTCATCGGGAACCCGCACTGGCAGCCGCAGCAGCCGGCAAACACGTCGTTGTCGAAAAGCCCCTCGAAATTACCCTTGAACGCTGCGATGACATCATTCGTGCCTGTGAACAGGCTGGAGTTCGACTCTGCACGATTTTCCCGTCCCGCTTCAGTGCCGCAAATGTGGCTCTGAAGCAGGCGATTGACAGCGGTCGATTCGGACGGATCACTCTGGGCGACACGTATGTGAAATGGTGGAGAACTCAGGAGTATTATGACGGTGGTGGCTGGCGCGGCACCTGGGCACTCGATGGTGGCGGTGCCTTCATGAACCAGGCAATCCACAATGTGGACCTCCTCACATGGCTCATGGGTGATGTCGCTGAAGTGGCCGGCTTCACAGCAACACTGGCCCATGAACGAATTGAAGTGGAAGACGCAGGAGTCGCCTGCCTGAGATTTCGCAATGGCGCGATTGGCGTGATGGAAGCCTCGACAGCCGCGTGGCCCGGACTGCTCAAACGTACCGAAATCCACGGCAGCCGCGGAACGGTGATCGTTGAACAGGATTCCATCCTGAAATGGGAGTTTGCTGTTCCGCTGCCCGGCGATGATGAAATCCGACAGCAGCTGGGCGGCAGCAGTGCCACAAGTGGCGGGGCGGCAGATCCCAAAGCGATCTCCTTCGTCGGGCATCAAAAGCAGCTGCAGGATTTTGTGGAAGCGATCACTGAGAATCGCCCACCTCGCGTCGATGGGGCCGAAGGACGGAAGAGCGTCGAAATTATCCTCGCCCTTTACGCGGCGTCCCGCTCGGGTCAAACGACAAAACTGCCATCCTGAACCCAAAACAACACAATCTAATCACCACCAGAAAAGCTGGCCAAGCCTCGCCAAAAAGCTGCCACGCACAAATGGCACTGCCGCTGCGAATCACATCCGGGCCCTGACCATCTGACGGGGCCAGTTCACGTAAAAGCCGTTTGATCGAGCTGATCTTCGAGCTTTTGGAGCAGGGCTTGCAGGGCGTCGTTTGTGAGCAGAACGAGGTCGGCTTCCGGCGTCACAGGCTGACGGAAGATCTGCTGCAGCGTGCGAATCCGGCCGATGATCACACCTTCCTGCCGACCTTCCTGCCGACCTTCCAAACGTCCTTCCTGGCGGTCTTCTTCGCGTCCCTTCAGGGCTCCGCGTTCCATCATTGCTTCAAGGCATGTGGGCATCTGGTTCTCCGATTCTATGAGGAGTCCGGTGCGGATGGCCTGTCGGAACCATTCCAGCTTTTGCGCGTCGAACACTTCAAACAAGTAAAGAATGATATCGTCCACAGCCTCCGCTTGTGAATGGATTTCACGCCACAAACGCAGAAGCCTGAAGATTTCCACCACGGACTCGAAGGCCAGTTCCGTGCGGCGGACAAGCTGGAGCGTACGAATGCGGGCTTCAAGTTCAGGAACCCTGGAAAATGCCGTGGCCGATATTGCACCCAGATCCACAAAGACCACCTGCATGTCCGGAAGAAATGGCCGCAGATCGTCGTGCGTCTGCACCTTGTCGCGGAGGGATGTCGGTTCGTCCCAGACCGCATCGCCGTGGCAGATCAGCACCGGGACCACCACACAGGGGTTCAGTTTCTTGCGGTGACGCCAGCGCTGGATTTTGAGCACATACTCAAGCAGTTGCAGAGCGATGAATCGGTCGATGTCGCTGTCGGTTTGACGGTTCCGCGGGAGCTTCGCCCGCCCGATTCCCTGCCGCCCATGTCACTGGGGTTGACAGAACATCAACGCAGCAGACGTGAAGTCCACTGGCATTGATCTTCCGGCGTCCGGGGCCTGGGAAGGCGAAGCTCCTGCTGAACCGTAGAAGCTGTTTGGGGTGACAGACTGGACGGCTGTCGCACGTTCGGAAGTCGGACGGGACGATCGAACACCGCTGCAGCAGGTTTGCCCAGACCTGGCTGCAGTGGTGTCGGTGAAATGTCTTCAGGGGATCTGGACTTCATAGTCGTCCGTAATCCCGGTGTGCCGATCCCAGATTCGCAGGGTATTCCAGCCGAATTGCAGGGAATTCAGGACGTCCTGAGAATCCGTGACGGAG
>JBJTOP010000416.1:0-9643 GCA_046074645.1 Planctomycetaceae bacterium
CGGCAACGGCGCGGTCGTTGCGGTTTCTGGGGACTCTTCGGTTCTTGACGATTCTACCGCCCGGCCATCAGACGCTGTTGCACGGCTTCCGCCGTGTCCGCGGGGACTGTCCCCGGTGCCGCACCAAATGATGCTCATACCAATAAATTCTCTGGGATTTCCGCGGCAGGTGCCATGCACATTGAGGTCGTGCGTACCGTTACCGGGGGATTGACATCCCCCGCACGCCTTGTCACGACGGAGCGGATCCAGAGAACGAAATCCGGTGTCCTTAACAACGTTTCGTCATCCCAGCCTCGCCCACTCAGGTCTTCACGCATCCTTTCGCAGGATTCCGGGGAACGTCAACGCCATTGGGCCGCTGCCGGGGGTGTGATTGTGATGAAGGGCTGGCGCAAGCGTGGCAGCGTCCGGGATCAACTCCTGGTTGCTGCTTTGCTCAGCAGGCCCCTGCCGCGTATAATCCCGCCAGCCGATTCACACACTTTTACTCACTGGCCCGGATATGACTGGCGTTTCTGCTGTTTTTCAGGTTGGTACCGGGTTGACGTTGTATCCCGTGGTACACGGCAGCGGGGACAGTGCCGTGGAAGTTCGTCGGCTGATGCTCAGTCACAAGTTCGACTGTCTGGCGGTGCCTTTGCCGCCATCGTTCCAGTCGGAGGTGGAGTCTGCGGTGGAGCTTTTGCCGCGAATTTCGGTGGTGCTGCAGCGTGAACCGCATCTCTCATTTTTGCCGCATTCCGACTATCGCGGCGAATCGAGTGGGGGTCCGTCCGGGTACGGGGGAGACGACGACGACGATGACGACGACGGCCCGGACGATCTGCGACCTGTCTCTTATGTGCCGATTGATCCCTGTCAGCCGGTGATTGCGGGGCTGCGGATTGCGCGTCAGGAGCGGATGGCGCGGGCATTCATCGATATCGAGACGGACGACTATCTTCCCAGTTCCACCATTCTGCCTGACCCGTATGCATTAAAGAGGGTGACGGCGGAGCAGTTTGCGGCGGCTGTATTGCCGGCGATGCCGCGACCGACGGAGCCGCGTCATACAGAGCGGCTGCAGTGGATGGCAGCGCGACTGCGGCAATTGACACAGCGTCACCAGCGGGTGCTCTGTCTCTGCAGTCTTCCCGACTGGGCGTGGCTGCGTGAAGCATATCTTTCGACGGATGCAATTCCCGTTGCCCCTGACGTGCAGCCGGAGCCTGCGGAGCGTCTGGCGGTCGCTGAGAACACGCTGTTGTTTGTGCTGGGCGAGCTGCCATGGATTACTGGGCTGTATGAGCAGGCTCGAGTGATGCTGGACGACGATGAAAATCTGTCCGTGGACGGCATCAAGGCGCTGCTGCTGCAATCCCGTGAGAGCTATGTGGAAGAGTTCGGCACGCGTGCCCGCAGAATCACTCCGGCGCTGCTCAGTCGCTGTCTGAAATACGCGCGAAACCTGTCGCTCATCGAACGCCGGTTTACTCCCGACCTCTATTCCCTCGTCGTGGCTGCTCAGCAAACCGCCGGGGATCAGTATGCGATTCACGTCACGGAAACAGCACGGGCATATCCTTGGGTGGAGCGATCTGACGAGCCGCGGATTCGTTTCGGCATCAATCAGGCGCAGCTTCCGGATGGCACGGGCGTCTTCCCCAAGAGTCGTCTTCCGGGAGCTCCGGTGGTGTGGCGCACGTGGCGATTATCCAGCCGTCCGGATGCGCGGCGGAAGGTGAAATGGCTGCAGTCCTGGAATCCGTTTGGTCAGTGCAGCTGGCCACCTGAAGACGTGGCGATCGAGCGTTTTCGAACGCATGTGAAGGACGTCGCGCTGGACCTTCTGGGAACCGATCTTGCTCGGACCGAGAAGTTTTCATCCAGTCTGAAGGACGGTCTGGATATGCGTGAGACGCTGAGGAACTGGCACACAGGAAGTCTTTACGTCCGCGAGTTTCCTCCGGCGCGGGGGCGGCTGGACTGCGTGGTGATGCTGTTCGACAGTCCTGCGGATCCGCGGCAGTACCCATGGCGGATTACCTGGCACGCGGAGGCTCACGACGAATCCACGCTGGCTTTGTTCGCTACGAATTTCATGACGGACGTGGTCGGGCCTGGCATTGCGGTGGCCCGTTATGGGGGTGCGATGTTTCTGTTTCCGCCGCGGCCGATCCCGGAGATCTGGCAGGATCCGCGGTTCGACTTCACGGACACGCTCGAAGAACGTCTGCTTGCAGCTGCGCTCTTTCATTCCCGGGAAAAGCACATCGCGCTGCTCAGTTCCGCCCCACCGGGAGCTGGCTGGAGACGGCTGGCGGCCAAGTTTCGGCGGAAGATCATTCACGTGCCGTTGTCGCGTTTCAGTTCAGAGACGATTGAGCGGTTGCGGATCGTGCATGTGCTCAACGGCCATGAAGTCCGTTCGTGGGCGGACAAGTTTATCCGGCGCCCGTGACCGCGGGGGTGATGTGCGGGCGGGTCTGTGACGATTAACTTTCCGTCGCAGCGGCTGGATTCCACACGAATTTCCGATTAGATTTCTGCCCGATCAGCGAAGTACTGCCGCAGAGTTTTCAGGCTTCTCGGGTTTTTCCGAAGGAAAACACAATGAGCGAACCCAGTCCAGCAGCAACTGAATCCGCCGTATCTGCGGCCGCCACGGGCGTCCCGGTCGCTCAGCCGGTACCCGAACCTTCTCGACAGCAACCACCGAACATTGTGTATCTGGTGTCGTACCCGAAGATTGTGTTTTTGTATCCCACGGTTGTGGTGTCGTTTCTGTGTGCTCTGTTTCTCTGGATCCGCGGCGGCATTCCGCTCGATGCGATCGCTGCCGATCCGGCGGCGACGGCCGCGGTGTCGGCCGCTGAGTCTGGTGAAGCCGCATCTTCGGAGGCAGCCGCAGCGGCGGGCGACGCATCAGCTGAGGCCCCGGCGGCAGCCCCGGCAGCTCAGGCCGCTGGCCATACCTATCAGTTCTGGTGTGCCCGCATTTTTCTCGCGGTGCTTGGCTTTAATCTCGTGGTGATCTCCTTTGAATTTCCTCGCACGACCTCGCTGACGTGGTTTTTCGCCATTTCAACGCTCTGCCTTGCCAGCTGGTTCCTGTTTTCGCTCTACGACAATCTCGCCCCGGCTCTGCTTCAGGGAGTGC
This sequence comes from Planctomycetaceae bacterium, assembly GCA_046074645.1. Classification (GTDB taxonomy): domain Bacteria; phylum Planctomycetota; class Planctomycetia; order Planctomycetales; family Planctomycetaceae; genus SXXK01. The sequence goes on from JBJTOP010000416.1 coordinate 3,143, forward strand.
TGGCGATCAAGCCGATGGCCAACGGTTCCTTCTACATGATCTTCACGGGCATCATGCTGGTGCTCTTCGTGGCGGTCCTCATCAGCCGTCGCGTGGATTACTGGGAGGTGCGTGGCAATGAACTTCTGCATCACCACGGATTTCTCAGCAATCTCGAACGCTTCAACGCTCCAAACCTGCGGATTGACAAGGAAATCACTGACCTGTTCGAGTATATGCTGCTGCGTTCCGGGCGATTGGTGATTCACTGCAGCAACGAACGTCGCGCTATCGTGCTCGAAAACGTGCTTGGCATAGACAAGAAAGAGCGCCAGATCACTCAAATGCTGGGTGCTCTGCAGGTTCGCGTAAGGACGGACAAGGAAGAAGAATAGTCTGCCTGGTGGTCCGGTGGCGGTGACGATGAATACAGACCCTGTCTATTTCGACAACAACGCCACCACACCGCCTGACCCGCGTGTTCTTGACGAAATGCAGGCTGCGTTCAGGACGGCCTTTGCCAATCCCGGCAGTCAGCACAGTTTCGGAAGGGCTGCCCGTCGGGTGCTTGAAGACAGCCGGGAGCAGATTGCTGAAATTCTGGATGCCGACCCGTCTGAACTGATATTCACCAGTGGCGGCACGGAATCGCTCAACACCGCCATTCACGGTTTTACATTGGGCCGTCGGGGCTGTCTTGGTTTGACGGCTGGCGAGCATCCGGCGACACGGGAGGCTTGTCAGCACGCGGCGGTGGCTGGAATGCGGCTGGTGGACCTTCCGATGACATCGACGGGTCTGCTGGATCCTGCAGCCATGCCGAGGCTTCCGTGGTCTGAAATGAAGTTGTGCGCGGTGATTCTGGCACACAACGAGACCGGCGTGATTCAGGACATTTCGCAGCTGTCAGAACTTTGCCGGAGCCATCAGGTTCCGCTGTTGCTGGATGCGGTGCAGGCAGTTGGCAAGATTGATTTCTCGTTTCGTCAGAGTGGTGCGACAGCGGTGGCATTTGGAGCGCATAAGTTTCATGGACCTCGGGGTATTGGAGGATTGATTCTGCGGCGTGGGGTGCGAATTCCAGGATTGCTTGTGGGTGGCCATCAGGAGTCGGGGCGTCGAGCGGGCACGGAACCTGTGCCACTCGCCGCCGGCATGGCGGCCGCCCTGAGGTACTGGCATGCGGAGCGGCGGGAGCGTTCAGAGCGGATGTCGGCTGTTCGGGATCGGCTGGCGTCTGGACTTCACAGCCAGTGTGGGCCGATTGTGATTCACGGTTCCGCGGCGGTTCGACTGCCAAACACGCTGAATGTGGCGTTCCCTGGAATTTCCGGAGAAGCGCTGCTGGTGAATCTGCATCTGGCGCAGGTTGCGTGTTCGCTGGGAAGCACGTGTGCCAGCGGTTCCGTTGAGCCGGCTCCGGTGCTGCTGGCGATGGGGATTCCGGAGGACCTGTGTTTGTCTTCGGTGCGGTTTTCCGTGAGTTATCTGAATACTGAGCAGGAAGTGGATCTGGCGTTGCCGCGAATAGCGGCCGCGGTTGCGCGCCTGCGTGGCGGGGAGGTGCGTCGATGACGGGGATCCTTCGTTTCGCGTTGATGACAGTTTTTGTGGCGGTTCTGCAGATGTCTTTCCCGGCGTTATTTTGCCGAGCGGCCCGCGGCCAGGATGCTCAGGCGGGCATGGATGATGTGGCGTTGCGGGAGTCAGTGCGGAAGGCTCTTGAGAACGGCTGTGCGTTTCTGCGGGGAGTTCAGCAGGCGGATGGTTCGTGGCGAGGCGATGGTCGGCTGGGAGAATTCACGGCGGGTGCCACGGCCCTTGCGGTGCTTGCGCAGATCAACTGTGACGTTCCCCTGGATTCGCCTGAGCTGAAGAAGGGACTTGCGTGGCTGCGGGGGCTCACGGTGGACGACATAGGCCAGGCGGCCCAGCTGTATGAAACGTCTCTGGTGGTGATGGCGTTGTGTGCTGCGGATCAGCCGGAGGTGGATCTGCCGCGGGTGCAGCGATTTGCGGCGTTGATTGAGCAGAGTCAGATTCAGCAGGGCGAGGGAACGGGTCTATGGAGTTATCAGATTCGTCAGGACGGTGGGGGTGGCCGGGGCGGTGGGGATGCAAGTAACGGTCAGTATGCGGTGCTGGCGCTGCGTGACGCGGCGACGCTGGGGGCTCGCGTATCGCGTGTCACGTGGGAGCGTTCCCATGATTACTGGATTAAGAAACAGGCGCCGAGTGGAGGCTGGGGTTACAACCCGGGGGAGCAGAGTGCGCGAGGCAGTATGACGGTGGCGGGTTTATCGACGATTGCCATCACTACGCGGATGCTTCAGGACGATTCGGACGTGGACGGCGAGGGGCGACCAGACTGCTGCACGTTGCCTGCTCCCAACGTGGCGATGGAGCAGGGGCGGCGGTGGATGGCGGACAACTTTTCCGTCCGCAGCAACCCGGGATTCGGAGAATGGTACTATTATTATCTGTATGGTCTTGAGCGAGCGGGGCGGCTGAGCGGAGTGCGATTCTTCGGCCGCTATGACTGGTATCGGCTGGGCGCTCGACAGCTGGTGGATCAGCAGCTTCCTGGCGGTAACTGGCTGTCGTCATCCGGGACCGAGCGGGATGCGATTCTGAATACGTCGATGGCATTGATGTTTCTTTCCCGCGGGCTTTCTCGAGTTGTGATCAACAAGCTCGACTTTAATTCGCCGAACGGTGAATCCCGGGAAGCAGGTGAATGGAATCGCCATCCCTGGGACGTGCCAGCTCTGGTCGAGCTCATCGATTCGCTGCCGAAATGGCCACCTCGGCTCACCAGTCAGGTGGTAACGCTGAGTCGTCTGCGGCCTGAATCCGCCGTTGAAGAGCTCAATCAGGCGCCGATTTTGTTTCTGTCCGGACGCGACGCTCCGCAGCTGACGGACCAGCACATCAGCTGGTTGCGAGACTACGTCGATAATGGAGGTTTCATCTTTGCGTGTTCGAACTGTGACGGCCAGGGCTTTGATCAGGGATTTCGGGAGATTGTGCGACGGATGTTTCCGGATGGGGATGCATCGCTGCAGAAGCTGTTACCGGACCATCCGATCTTTCGCAGCGAATATCTGCTGAACGCGGAGGGGATTGACCTGTGGGGAGTTGATTTTGGCTGTCGAACTTCGATTGTGTATTCCCCGGAGGATCTCGGCTGTTACTGGCAGAAGTGGATGCGACACGCTCCTCCGGAACGCAACGCGGACCTGTCTCAGCGCGTGCTCAGAGCGACCAGGGTCGGCGTGAACGTGGTGGCCTACGCCACCGGCCGCGAGCCCCCTGAGAAGCTCAGCGAAAACTCCGCGCGTTCCGCGGACGGACGGGAACGAATCGAGCGGGGGCTGCTGCAGATTGCCCGTCTGCGCCACAACGGCGGCTGGGATACCGCCCCCCGCGCCGTTCGAAATCTGCTCAGAGCACTCAATGAGACCGTTGGTCTGACCGCATCAACGGAAGTGGAAGCGATTCCGGCAACGCTGGAAGAACTTTCAAGATTTCCGCTGATCTGCATGCACGGCCGCTACCGCTTCCAGCTGCCGCCGCAGCAACTGGAAGCCATCCGCGAGTATCTCAAACGCGGCGGTGTGCTATTTGCAGACGCCTGCTGCGGAGCGACTCAGTTCGATCGCAGCTTTCGAGACCTTGTCCAGCAGCTGTATCCGGAGTCTGAACTGAAGCAGATTCCGGCTGATCACGATTTGTATTCAGCGAGAGTGGGGCATGAGATTCGGGAAGCCACGCGGCGGCGACTGGTGACTGTGGATCGCAACGCGTCACTGCAGCTGCAGACCGAAAAAGGTCCGCCGCTGCTGGAAGGTATCGAAGTGGATGGTCGCTACGTGGTGATCTACAGTCGGCATGACATCAGCTGTGCTCTTGAACATCAGGCTGCGCTGCCGTGTGATGGCTATATTGAGGAAGACGCTGCCAAACTGGCCGTGAATGTCGTGCTTTACGCCATGCTCCAGGACATCAGCTGGAAGGACGTCGTGAAGGGCGCGCCAGAGGCTCCTCTGAGATCGACGCCAGCCGGATCTGGCAGTGGCCGGTGATGGCACCGACCGCAGTTGACTGTCGGCCGGGTCGGGGGGTTGTTTTTTCGATGAAAAATATTTTTTTTCCCGATATGACTTGATTTCACGACATAGATCAGGGAGTATTTTACGTGAGTCAAGTTCCCCTGCCGATTGCAGGAAGTTCGCAGGTAGTTTCCCATGAGTAGCAAAGCCAGCCCTGATCAAGATGGCTCTCCTGTCAGCGCGGATGTATCTGCGGCCACGGAAATTGGTGTGGACGCTGGTGCATCGGCCGTCGGGGTGATTGATGCGGTTCGTTTGCCTCCTGACAGTGAAAAACCGGTTACAATTGTCCCGGCTGCTGGAGTGAAGTTCGGTCGGTTTGAACTCATCAGTGTACTGGGATGTGGCGGTTTCGGCGAAGTCTGGAAGTGCTGGGATACAAGTCTGGACCGCCATGTGGCACTGAAGTTCGCCAAAGCCGGCGTAAGTGCGGGTGATCCTGGTTTTAGTTTGCGTGACGAAGCGCGGAAGGTATCGAAGCTGTCTCATCCTGGGATTGTTCACATCTACGATGTGGTTGAAGCGGGTTCCCAGTTTGCAATTGTCTCTGAGCTGATTGACGGTCAGACTCTGGCACAGCGGTTGAAATCCGGGGCTTTGTCTTTCAGAGAATGCGCCGCTGTCATCCGGGACGTGGCGGCTGGACTGCAGCATGCCCATCAGCAGGATCTTGTACACCGCGACGTTAAACCCAGCAACATCCTGCTTCGCAGAAACGGCACCGCAGCGCTCACGGATTTCGGACTCGCAGCATCGGAAGTTCAGTTTGAAAACCTGCGAAGAGGTACGTCTGGCACTTTGAAGTTTATGTCGCCCGAACAGGCACGGGGCGACACGCATCTGCTCGACAATCGCTCCGACATTTTCTGTCTTGGAATTGTCCTGTTCCATGCTCTGACCCTGAAATTTCCATTTCCGGAATCTCGGAATCAGAACTCCTATCGCCAGTCCATTGCCACTCGCAATGCCAAATCGCTGCGGGTGGTTGATGCTTCGATACCAAAGGTGCTTGATCAGATCTGCTCCCGCTGTCTGGCCTTCAATCCGGTCGATCGTTACCGCACAGCTCAGGATCTGGCTGACGATCTTGAGTCGTTCCTTGCCTCAGAACCCGAGACACAGGTTTCAACAGCCCCACACTCGACTCCCAAAGGCGGACTTGTTGCGGTCGCGCTGATTCTGGTGATAGCAGTCACGGCTGCTGTTCTGCATTTGCGCCCCGCTGGCGAATCGGCAGTCGGGGGTACTTCAAATCCTGACGCCCCTGCGGCCCCCGGCGACGCACCGGAGGTCGATCGCCCGGGCTTGCCAGCACCACCGGGTGCCATCAGCCTGACGTTGCCTCCGAAAATCTTTGCGTGGCCCTACAGCGACAGCCGTGGTGTGCCACAGCATTCGCCCGAAACGCAGACCTGGAGTGTCCGCTCCGAAACAACGCGGTTCATTGCCGTTTGTGGTGAGCTCCAGGCTCGCCAGCTCAGAATTGATCTCGACGTTCTTCTGGAAAACTGGACCGGAGCGGCAGGAGTCATCTGGGGACTCCGCAAAAACGCGGACAATGTGGAATCTGTGGAATACCTCTGTTACGGGGCAGAGTTTTCGCGAACGACGCCCGAACTCGATCCCACTCTGACGATCAGTGAATTCACGCTGCAGCCTCTCGATGCTCAGGAAATGATAATTTCGCACGTGCGTGAAATCCGGGAGTTGTCAATTGCACCACCGACGACCGACTGGGTGAAACTTTCGTTCGATATTCGGCCTGGCAGGCTCCAGCCGAAGTTCAATGGTGTGGATCTTCCAGAGCCCATTGATGTTGTGAGACCAGCCTCCACGTGGCTGCCAAACGAGTCTTTTGAAATCGGTGTAACCGGTATGGGTGCGAAGGTCGCATTCCGTAATTTGTCCGTGAACAGGTAGGATTTTATAGGAATTACAGGCCATGACATCGGAAGCCTCTCCTGTCCCAATTCAAACCTTCAGCGTCGATCCGAATCCACTCTCCCTTGGCCCTCCGGGCGCAAACTCTTTCATCTTTGTCTCGGCGACACTCACGCCTCCGGTTGCAGGTGCAACTCCCCGGACTGTGGCCCTGACTGTGAAGTTTGTGAAGAACGGCACGACTCAGACCGCTTTGGCCAATGTTCCAATGAATGTCTCAGGTGGCCCGGCCTCGTATACAGCTCAATACAGTCAGAATCCGTTCAATGTCGTTCAGGCCGCAGCTTACTACGCTGAGATTACCTGCACCTGGAATGCGGCAATCGTTGAGCGAGCCACGACTGCTCCGACAGTGACTCCCTGACTCGCTGTGTGCGGGCCCACCGGCCTTGACTTTCTGGCAGGAGGGGGTGCTGGAAGGGCGAAGCTCCGGCTGAGCCACATCCCTGCCGCGAGGACTGCTGCCGAT
>JBJTOP010000417.1:0-6270 GCA_046074645.1 Planctomycetaceae bacterium
CCTTTTGCCAGAAAGTCAAGGCCATTGGGCTTCCGCCCGACCGCTCGTATTCCCAGCCGCATGGCGGCAGCCTGCGGGCGAAGGGCCCTGCAGACGCGACTGCCGACGGCCCCTGGCAGCGCGCGCACCTTCGGTGCGAAATGCAGCCGGGGGCTTCCGCCCGACCGCTCGTATTCCCAGCCGCATGGCGGCAGCCTGCGGGCGAAGGGTGCTGCCAACGCGACTGCCGACGCACCCAGGCAGCGCGCGCACCTGCGGTGCGAAACGCAGCCGGGGGCTTCCGCCCGACCGCTGGTATTCCCAGCCGCATGGCGGCAGCCTGCGGGCAAACGGACCCTGCCAACAGCCCACCAACGCCCCCGCCAGGGCTTCAAGGTGCATGGTACCTTAAGCGGGATTAACCACGGGATGTCCTCTTCTCATCGGTCGGTTGCCGGGCCGACGGACTGGAAGTCCGTCGTACCGCAAAGGGGGACCCGTTGGGTGTCGTGGACCCTCGAATTTCCGCTGCTCATCGGTCCCATGCGTCCCATCACATCCCGGCGATGTGTGGCCGAAGTTGGTGGCCGGTTCGTCACCGGTGGATTGACATCATCCGCGTGCCACGGCACTTGTCTGATACCGGAGGCGGCCGGTGCCGCAAGTGCAGGGCTGTCGAGCGGCAACCTGGGTCCTTGCAGCCGCGTCCGAAATCGCAGCATTTTACCCAAATTGCCAGATATCGCAGCTTTTCATCGTGGACACAGTCACGACACACGGTAGGCTGCGGGCTCTGGGCCATTCCAATCTCTGCACTCCCGGTCATCACTCCCTATGATCACTCGCAGCCTTCCCGGTCTCCTGCTTCTGCTGGTCGCGTTTGGCTTCAATCTGCGTGCGGACGAAACGTCCGTGCCTCAACAGCCGATCCGCAGCAATCCGCCCACCGTTTTTGCCCTCACCGGCGCCCGCGTGGTGATGCAGGCGGATGCCGCTCCGGAACCGGCCGTTATCATTGTCCGGGACGGAACCATCGCCGCCATTGGGCCGGACCTTCCTGTTCCCGCAGACGCTCGCGAAATTCCCCTCAAAGACCGCATCATCTACCCGGGCTTTATTGACGCTTATTCAGAAGCAGAACTGAACACCGACCGACTGGCTGGTACCGCTCGCTACTGGAACGGCCAGGTCACTCCCCAGCTGAACGTTGCCGATCAGCCCACTCTCACCGACGCCGCCGCACTCCGGCGTCAGGGGTTTGTGGCGCGGCTTGTGGCACCAGCTGACGGAGTGATCCGGGGTCAAAGTGCTCTGCTTTCCACAGGCGACGGCGATGCTGCAGCCAACCTGCTGCTCCGATCCACAGCCCAGCACATCACGCTCACGGTCCCCCGCCGCATGCGCAGCGGCTACCCCGGCAGCCCCATGGGCGCGGTGGCTCTGGCCCGCCAGGCGATGCTCGATGCCCAGTGGTTTCGCGATGCCCGCATCGCTCTGCAGGCCGATCCGTCGCTCCCACCCATCGAAAACAATGACGCCCTGGCCGCCCTGCAGCCAGTCATTGAAGGCAGTCTGCCCGTCATCGTCAGCACCAGCGATGAACAGTTCATCCTCCGAGCCGATCGCTTCGCCTCCGAATTCGGCCTCTCACTCATCGTCCTTGGTAACGGCCGCGAATACCGCCGTCTGTCCGAAATCGCAGCCCTGCGTCGCCCAGTCATTCTGCCGCTGAATTTCCCCAAAGCGCCCGCTGTCGCCTCCGCTGAAGATGCCCGCGATGTTCCCCTCGAATCGCTCCTGCACTGGGACATCGCCCCCGAAAACCCCGCCCGCCTGCACGCCGCCGGTGTGTCCTTCGCCTTCACCACACATCAGCTCCCCAGCCCCTCAGACTTCCTCAAAACGCTCCGCAAAGCAGTCGCCCGCGGACTGCCCCCGGCTGCTGCCCTCACAGCTCTCACATCCACCCCCGCCGAACTCCTCAACGCTGCCTCCCGACTCGGTTCCCTCCAGCCCGGACGACTCGCCAGCTTCGTCGTCACCGATGGCGACCTGTTCCGCGAACAAACCGAAATCGTCGAAACGTGGATCGCAGGCAGACGTTTCGAACACCAGACAACACCCGCACGATCGGCCCCCGGTCACTACGAACTCCAGCTCGCCGCCGCCGCACCACCGCTCCCAAAAAAACTGCATCTGGAAATTCGGGAAGCCAAAGGACGACTCAAAGGTCGCATCTCACTCAATCCCATCCCCAGCGAATCCTCCGCAGCCGCAAAACCGGACGCTCCGGCCCAGGCCCCAGCACCGGCCCCAGCACCAGTCCCGGCACCGGCCCCACAAGCCGCCGAAGCAAAGGCCGCCGAACCTGCCGAACTCAGGACCGTGACCCTCACCGACACGCGACTGGATGTCTCTTTCGATGGTAAAGCGTTCGGCACTGAAGGACTCGTTCGCATCTCCTTCACTCTCACCGAAGCTCAGCCTGATCCCGCACGCCCGGTCGGCTTTGGCTCTGCAGTGTGGCCGGACGGCACCAGCATTGCCGTCACTGCCTTGCACAGTGCTCCCCCCGCCCCGGCAGCCGATGCAGCAGCACCCGCTGCCAATCCCCCCGCAGACGCCAACGCAGCCAACCAGCCGAACGCGGCCGCTCCCAAATCCGACGCCAATCCACCCGCCAGATCCGCAGCCTCCGCCGCCCCTGCCCCCGCATCTTTCTCAGTGAATTATCCGCTCGGTGCATTCGGTCGCCAGTCCCTGCCGAAAGCCGCAGCGCTCACGGCCTTTGTCCATGCCACGATCTGGACCTCGGGACCGGCCGGCATCCTTGAAGATGCCACGCTGCTGATTGAAGACGGCCGCATCCTGGCCGTCGGCAAAGACATTCCCATTCCACCCGCCGCCTCCATCATTGATGTTCGCGGAATGCATCTCACTCCCGGCATCATCGACTGCCACTCCCACATGGCCACCGACGGAGGCGTCAACGAAGCCACTCAGTCCATCACCTGCGAAGTCCGCGTCGGCGACTTTGTGGATGCCACCGACGTGACCATCTATCGACAACTGGCCGGTGGCGTCACCGCTGCCAATATTCTGCACGGATCAGCTAACTGCATCGGTGGTCAGAACCAGGTCATCAAGCTGCGCTGGGGAGCCACCGGTGAAGGGCTGAAATTCGCCGAAGCTCCGCCCGGAGTTAAATTCGCGCTTGGCGAAAATGTCACTCAGGCCAATCGCCCGGATGGTGGCGGTCGCTTTCCGGCCAGTCGCATGGGAGTGGAACAGCTCTTCCGGGACGCCTTCGAAGCTGCCCGCGATTACTCACGACGCATGCAGAACTGGAAAACCAGCCGACGTGGGCTTCCCCCTCGCCGCGATCTGGAACTGGAAGCACTCGCCGAAATCGTCCGCCAGGAACGCTGGATTCACTGCCACAGCTACCGCCAGGATGAAGTCCTCGCACTCCTGCGGCTGCTGGAGGAATACGACATTCAGGTCGGCACACTCCAGCACATCCTTGAAGGCTATAAGGTCGCTGACGAACTGGCCAGACACGGTGCCATGGCGTCCGCCTTTTCCGACTGGTGGGCCTATAAGTTCGAAGTTCAGGACGCCACACCGTGGGCCGGTGCCCTGATGCATCAGCAGGGAGTGGTCGTGTCCTTTAATTCTGACGACGGTGAACTCGCACGACACCTCAATCAGGAAGCCGCCAAGGCCGTCCGCTACGGCGGTTTGCCCCGCGAAGAAGCCCTCAAGTTCGTCACCCTCAACCCCGCCCGGCAACTGCGAGTTGATCACCTCGTGGGGTCCCTCGAACCCGGAAAACAGGCCGACTTTGTTGTCTGGAATGGCGATCCACTCTCCAACCTCAGCCGCTGCGAACAAACGTGGATCGACGGCGCTCTCTGGTTCCACCGCGGCGAAGACGAACAGCTCCGCGCCACAGCTCGCCAGCAACGCAATACCCTCATTCAGAAAATCCTCAAGTCCGGCGAAGAAACGCTCGCACCCGGCGAACGTGAACGGAACCCCGCTTCAGAATGGCCCCGCCAGGACGAATATTGTGCCCACTTCAGACATCAGGCCGCCCTCCAGCAACAGCGGGAAGCCGCTCAGCTCAGGCAACAGCAGGATGCCCTCCAACGAAACGCAATCGCCCCCTGACAGACACCAATTCCCCCTGATCCCCTCGTCCACGGCCCTCGCCGATCTACGCACAATCCGCTTCGCTGCCTCCAGTTCCAAAGACGCCAGCATGACCCGCCTTCTTTTCTCCAGATTCTGCTTCTGCCTCACTGCTGCCGCGATTGCGGTCGCCTCGTTCAGCCTCCCACTGACTGCTGCAGCCTCCGATCAGATTCCTGGAGCCAGACAGAAGCGTCCGGTGGCGCTCACCAACGCTGTGATTCATCCAATTACCGGTCCTGTCATCGATCGCGGTACTCTCGTATTCACCGACGGCCGCATCTCTGAGCTCGGTCCAAACGTCCAGCCGCCAAACGGAGCAGAAGTCATCGATCTCCAGGGCAAACATGTTTACCCGGGACTCATCGAAGCACATTCACAACTGGGACTCACCGAAATCTCGTCCACCCGGGCCACGGTCGATCACACCGAATCCGGCCTCTTCAATCCCTCCGTCGCCGCACACGTCGCCGTCAACCCCGACAGCGAACTCATCCCGGTCACCCGCGCCAACGGGGTCCTCGCAGCCCTCACTGCTCCGTCAGGTGGACTGATCTCCGGCCAGGCCGCCGTCCTCCAGCTCGATGGCTGGACCTGGGAACAGATGACACTCAAACCCCGCGCTGCCCTCGTGATCGACTGGCCACGCATTTCCCCCAGCCCTCGCCGATCCTTCGCTCGCTCAGATGCCCCCGAGTCTGCTCCCGCTGAAAACCCCGTCAAACAACTCCGAGACCTGTTCACTCAGGCCCGGGCTTACGGCAAAGCCCGAGCCGCCAATCCGGATGCCCAGCGTTTCGATGCGCGGCTTCAGGCCATCCACACCGTCCTCGAAAATCACATCCCTCTGCTCGTTCACGCCGATCGACTGGACCAGATCAACTCCGCCGTAGCCTTTGCCGTCGAACAACAAACCCCAATCATCATCTTCGGCGGATACGACGCCCCCGAATGCGCCGCACTGCTGAAGCAATACAACGTTCCGGTGATCGTGAGTGCCATCCACCGCGAACCACTCCGCAATCACGACGATTACGACGCCAGCTTCACGCTGCCCGAGCGGCTGCGGCAGGCCGGAGTCCGCTTCTGCATCTCCGGTTCAGCCCGCTCAGAAACCTGGAATGCCCGCAATCTTCCCTGGCACGCCGCCACCGCCGCCGCCTACGGGCTGCCCAGCGACGAAGCACTGAAATCCATCACCCTCTACCCCGCTCAAATTCTCGGCGTGGCCGAACGACTCGGATCACTCGAACCCGGCCGCGATGCAACCCTCTTCGTCTCCACCGGAGATCCCCTCGAAACCGATCCGCAGGTCACCAATGCCTGGATCCAGGGCCGCCGCGTCGATCTCTCCAGCCGCCACTCACAGCTGTACCAGAAGTACCAGGAAAAATATCGGCAGCTGACCCAGCCGTAAAAGCCGCGAGAGGCGTTCAATTTTTGCCATCTGCCCCGCCTCCGGGCGTGCGATACGCCGGGAGGTCGAAGCTCGGACAGTGAAATGATAGGAAAAACAGGCAGATTGGGATGCTTCAAGTCTGCCCGTCAATTGGCATCTGTGACCCCGATCAGACATCGCGCAGGCTGTTTGTCTCACGCAAAGCAAAAAGAAAGGACAGAAGGTTCAGGTTTCCAGCATTTCAGCTTTGCGCCCTGGCGTTTTTGCGTGAGGTAAAGCTGGGACAGCCGGACTTCCAGAGGCGGGCGGTCTTTGAGATTTTGCCGTGTGTGTGTTTTAGACTCTTCTCTGGTCACTTCAGCCCGCCACGCGCTTGTTTGTACGACGGACTTCCAGTCCGTCGTAACTTTTCGTTGCGGCCCTGCCGCGTGAGTCCGTCCGTTCAATCGTTTTCGGTTGAATTTCTCGGGGAAACATCTAACCTGACAGCGTGTTCAGGGCTGTCGATGTCCAGTTCCCCGGGGCTCGGTCTCGGGAATGCCTATATCCTGTTGCAACGTGCTGGTTAGCCATGAATCAACTCGACACGTCACTTGGCATGCTTCAGCGGGTTCAATCGGGTGACGACGCAGCCTGGTGTGAATTCGCGAAACGCGTGGCGATCGTCGTGACTCAGTGGGCAAACTGGAAAAGGCTGC
>JBJTOP010000418.1:0-13033 GCA_046074645.1 Planctomycetaceae bacterium
TTTCATGCGAGGCTGATGGAACTGGCCTTGCAGGCCGGAAACGCAGCTGGGCGGCAAATGCAGGAGAGCCGTAAACGCGCGAGGAACGGGAACACGCGAAGACCGGAAATGCGCACGGTCCTGAAAGGCACAAGGCCCCGAAAGGCGACTGCGGCGCAGCATTCGAGGATGTGGCCGCATGACGTGTGCAACGCACGAAGGACCAAAGGCCCCCGTGCAATTGCGGCCTGCGGAGCCAGCTCTACCAGCCCGGGATGAAATCCCGGGAAACCGTTGCGCTCGTCCTTACACAGGCAGCGTCCGTGCAGCCATCGGGGTGCTTCTTCGGGGAAAGAACCGAGGCCCCATCCCTCGCTGCGCAGACAAATTCCTGCAACAGCTGATCGCCTCAGGGCTGAGCAACCATGGGAGCGAGGATAGCAGAAGCCCATTTTGAATTGTGCTGGATGCTGTGCGTGGCGGAAACGGCATCGGGAGGCAGGTCGTTGGTCTGAGGTCCTCCGGTTTGTGGGTTGGGCTCATACAGCGGCGCTCCCGGGCCGGATACAGTCACACGAATGCGGTGACCGCGATTGAAGATCTGGCTGATCCAGCCAACGTCAAAAGCAGCCTGCACCACTTCGCCAGGCTCCATCAGCACTTCATGGTCGAAGCCTTCGCGATAGCGAAGCCGCAGCGGGTAATCGACAATCAGAATTGAACGGCCATCGGGATAGACGTCGCTGACGCGGACAAGCACATCGGCATCCCGAGCAGTGGACGAAAGGAACAGATTCGCTCGAATTCGCCCTGTCCATTCGACGGGTTGCTCAAGGACATCGGTGGTGAAGGTGCGGACCTCGGGTTGAACTTCGAAGGCGCGCGCGTCGGCAGCACCGGGGAAGGCAGTTCCAGGAATCTGCATTAGATTCCGCGGGTCACACACAAAATCAGTTTTTGCGTCAGCTGCTGTGGGACGGTCTGCAGTGAGCCGACCACTGGCTTCCAGATACATGGGCGTCATGCGATGGGCCGGTGGAAAGTCGTCACCGGAACGCCAGACGTTTCCCGGAGCGTCCGGTTCACCGACAGCTCCCATCACAAACCAGCGCACTGCTGGTTCCTGCTGCACCTTGGTATCAACGCCTTTCAGCCAGTAATCGAACCAGCGAAGCATGTGATCGACTTCGGGCCATGCCGCGTGTTCGGGGTACACGAGCTGTCCAGTTTTGAAGCCCTTGTTCAGCCGTCCATGAAGCCAGGGGCCAATGATGAGTTGCTGTTTTCCGCGGGATTCCGGTCCACCGTGATGCTGCCGTCCCTGGAAGCTGGCAATCGAGCCCTGATTCATAAAGTCATACCAGCTGCCGATGGTGAAGCAGGGGACATTCATGGAACTGAAGTGTCGGGAACAGTCTTCGGCCTGCCAGTATTCGTCGTAGTGCGGATGCTGGGCCCATTCTTCCAGCAGTCGATCGTTGTCGGCCGGGTTGCGACAGACCTGGGCGAGTGACCGGAAGCGATTGGGACGCGTGGTGCCACCGATGCGGTAGCCTTCATGGAACAGGCTGAGCCCGGTATCGACCATGTACTGAGCAGCGAGGTGAGGCGGCTGAGTGACTGCGAGGAAGTTCTGCACGTAGCCACCCTGAGAACTTCCGAAGGTGCCAACCTTGCCGGTGCTCCACGACTGAGTCCCGAGCCATTCGCAGATGTCGTAGCCGTCGCGTTTTTCGCCCCAGCCGAGAGCGCGGTAGCCAACCCACGTTCCCTGTGAATTCCATGTGCCTCGGTAGTTGACCATGGCGACGACATAGCCGCCCATGGCCAGTCGTGCGGCGGCGCGGCGAGTGGATTCGCCGCGAATGTCAGCGTAGCGTTGTTCGAAGAGTACCGGCCATGGCCCGCTGCCCGGCGGGAAGTACATGTTGGCCGACAGTTGAGTTCCATCGCGCATCGGGATGAACTGGTGCTGTTCACGAACAGGTGACAGATCCAGTGGCGGCAGCTCCTGGGCAGAGACTGAGGTCAGCAGCAGCAGAACAGCAGGATAGAGGAACGTGGGCTTCATTGGGTATCAGTCTCCATCGATAATCTCCCAGAATTCGTCGGCATTTACGTCCTGCTGAGCTGGTTTTTTGGGGGTGGGGCTGGGTTTGGCGGGTGTGTTGGGTTTGGAGACAGCGGAAGCACTGCGTGACTCCGGAGCACGGGGCGGCCGACGGCGAGTGTCGGCCGGGGAGTTGCTGCTGCGACAGGCCGGACAAATTCCGCCGCGACCGAGAGGTTTACCGCAGGTGTTGCAAAGCAGCACGGGTTGGTCGCTGAAGGCTGCAGAGCCGCCTGGAGGACTGAAATCTGACAGCTGTTCCAGCAGATCGCGGACATCGAGTCCGTCATTGGTGTCACTGGTGGGTTTGCGCTGGGCGCGTTCTGCCGCCGGAGCTGGGGCCGCGGCTGAAGCTTTGGCAGCAGCGGTCGCTTTGGCGGGCGCAGCTGATGAGGCGGGAGCGGCGGGTGCAGCAGAACTGGCGGCCTGACCGAGCGTCTGTGGGCCACCGGTGCCCTCGTCACTGATGTTCTCGCGTCGGACGAGTTCGACTTCGGCAGCGCGGTTACTGAGCGGTTCGCGGGCGGTGACGTGAACGCGGGCCTGGCGATCGTAGCTGATGGTAACTTCGATTTCGGTGCCTTCGGGAAGGTTCGGTGGAAGCTGAGTGATTTCGCAGTCGCCAAGGACGACATGGGGGCGATCGGGGGCCGTACCGCTTTCGACAATTCGTACTCGAACACGGGTTTGATTAGCCACCACGGTACCGAAGACGTGAGTCACAGAAGCGGGCAGTGGAGTGTTGGGGGGCAGCAGATAATGGGGGACGCGTTCGGAGCTGGTTTCATCGCGGATGAGGATTCCGAGAGCGCGAGCATTGACGCTGCGGATGCGGACCGAGGGCGTGCGTCTGGCCGTGCTGCCCTTGAAAACTGTTTGAGCGCGGCCACGATCAGCGAGCAGCATACCGGCGTAGTAGGCGGCACCGTGAGCGATGGACTGGTCCGGGGAAAGAGTGGTGTTCAGGGTGCGACCGCTGAGTCGTTTCAGGGCTTCGCGGATCATTGGCATTCGAGTCGCACCACCGGTGATGAGCACGGTGTTGATCTTTGCCCAGCGAAGACCGGTTTCGGCAAGGAGCCGCTTCACAACAAGTTCGCTGCGTTCAACCAGTGACCGGCAGGCCTGTTCGAATTCTGAGAGCAGGATTGTGTAGCTCTGCAGAACGCCACCAGAGCGAACAGTGATTTTCGTTTGGGGACGGACCGACAAACTGCGCTTGGCCTGCTCGGCTTCAAGAGCGAGATACTGCAGGTCTTCGGGAGTACTTCGAGGATCGTTTCCCGTGTCTGCGATGAATTTTCCAGCCGCCAGATCCTGCAGGGTTCTGGTCCAGTCGATACCGCCCAGTTCCAGATCGCCGTCCACGGCGATCACGCGAACTTCTTCGGGCTTGTATTGAATGATGGCCAGGTCGAGTGTCCCGCCGCCAAGATCGAATACGAGCAGTTGTTCGTCGATGGCCAGTGCGGAAAAAGCGAGCCCTTCCTGACCGAGCACGTGGCAGAGTGCAGCTGCTGTCGGCTCGTTGATCATTTCGATGCGTTCAAGCCCGGCTTCGTAACCTGCAAGAACTGTGGCCTGCCGCTGAGCTTCACTGAACTGGGCTGGAACTGTGATGACAGCTTCACGGATTTCGCCCAGCTGATTTCGGGCTGCCTTGAGCAGTTTTCTGAGGATGATGGCGGACACCTGGACTGGTGAATAACGCTGCTCGTCGATTTTCCAGAACCGGTTGTTGTCGCCCATGGAACGCTTGGCAAACTGAATCACGCGATCCGGCGAGACGATGGCGTGCCGCAGAGCCTCGGTCCCCACCACGGGCTGCCCCCGCTCGATAAACACCACCGACGGCGTCGAAAGTTCGCCCTCTTCGTTGGGAATGGTGACGGGCTGGCCGTGTTCGTTGAGCCAGGCAATGCAGGAATAGGTGGTGCCGAGGTCAATTCCAACCGCATGCACGGGTTTCATAGCTGTTTCCACAGAAATCCGAAGGTTTGCCGCGATTTCCCAATTGCGGTATCTTACATGGGGAACCTGCCCGCATGCCAATCAAAAAGCAACCGCGGGACTGGAAAAACGCGGTTGTTTGGCGGAGAGTGTTGCTGTCGCCCCTGCGAGATCCGCTTCGCCATCCCCACAAAAGGACTCGCCATTTGCCAGCGAAAACTCTGCTCCCCGCTGCTATCGTTGGGTGTTTTTTCTCTCTCCTGCCGCAAATGCTGCTGGCCCAGGCCGCCATTCGCCTGCAGACCGGTAAGGCACTCGAAAAAACACTGGCGGAATCCGTCAGCTGCTCTGTTCAGCGAATGCCCCTGACACGTCAGCTGGACGACATCCGTCAGTCAGGCGTCTGCCTGATTCGTGATCGCCGCGTGGATCCATCCGTCCCGCTGTCGCTGCAGACCGGGTTTCTGCCACGACGCGAACTGCTGAAACAACTCGCCGCACTGATCCCGAATACTGCAGCTTCTTTCACCTCAGACTACGTCTGCATCGCACCCACACCGGTGGCTTTCCGGCTGCCACTGCTGCTGCAGGTGATCGAACAGCAGGCGGCCGTCTGGAGACGTCTCCCGGCAAGCACCATCCCGCGCCGCACACTGCTGCCCGTACGGCCATCCTGGGAACGCCCCGCCATTCCCGCAGAACTCCTCGCAATCGCAGCCCGCGACGCAGGCATTCGCATTACCAACCCCGAAGCAATTCCCCACGACGTCTGGGATTCAGCAGAACTGCCGGCAATGTCCTTTCCTGAACTCGCCTGCCTTGTGCTGAACCAGTTCGACCTGTTCCCGGAACTCGACGCCACTGCAGCAGAAATCCGGATCGTCCCCGTCCCAACCGATCGACCTCTGGAACTGCGGCACAGCTTTCCCGCAGAACTCCGAGCTGCCCTCGAACAACTGTCAGGCAATGGCAAGCCGGACACACCCATTCGCTGGACTCGCACCACGGCCGTCTTCACCGCAACGCTTGAACGCCACGCGCAGTTCGCGGCAACCATCGAGCAGGCGCGCTCGGCAAATGGTTCCTCAGCCGGAGTGCCTGGGAATTCCCTGCGGACACGAACCTTCCAGCTGCAGGCTGAGCGAGCACCGCTCGGCAGCATCGTGGCGACTCTCAGAGCCAGTGGCGTGGCGATCGAAATTGCCGGTGAGCAGACAGCGATCATACAGAAGCGGCTGCAGCTGGTTGTCCCGATCAACGCTGGCGAACAAACCGGCGAAGACTTCTTCAAAGGACTCTTCGGACAGCATTTCGGTACCGTGCTGGTCCTTGATGATCGCGTCCAGCTGCGGGAATAGCGATCACAAGATCCGAAATCAAACAGGAGTGAGTCATGGGATTCATTGGATATGTGAGTGACGAGCGTTTTTCTGCGTTGGGGGACGTGCAGCTGGAATTCCTTGGATCCGCCGGCGAATCCTTCATCACGACGTCACGAGCCAGCGGCAGCGTGTACTGCGACCTGCCGCCCGGCGAATGGAAAGTGATTCTGCGAAAGGACGGTTTTGGCGCGAAAATCTCCAGCATCCGCACTCCCTGCACTCAGCCCCACCAGTTCCGCCTGCTCTCCGACTGCCTGCTCGGCTATGCCTGGCCGAAGTGGGTCCGCAGCGGTGAAGAAGCCGAATTCCGCGTGCATTCCGTCGAGCCCTATCAGCTTGAACTGTGGCGTTACGGCTGGAATCCGGAACGTGTGCGCGAGCTGGGCTGGCACGACGAACATGCTCCACGCGCCGTCATGCAGGTCACGCCGGACGGTGACTACACTCAGACAGGCTGCGAATGGAACCGCGTCGGTTACGGATCACAGACACACCGCCAGTTTGTCACGGCACCGGATCGCAGCGGCTTGTATTACTTCCGTGCTTCCACAGCTTCGGGCAAGCGGTTCTCGTTCCCGTGGATCGTGGCACCCAGGCAACCGGAAGCCCGTACCGCAGTGCTGGCCTCCAATATCACCTGGAACGCCTACAACTCCTTCGGCGGACGCAGCAACTACATTCACGCCGATCAACTCCCCGCGACTCCCACAATTAACTCCCGCATGGAACTGCCACGCTATCAGGATCCCGAACACGGCACATGGGGCTACCCAGGTTACCAGCCACTGTCGTTTGAACGACCGGAACCATTCTGTGCGGTGGACTTTGAAGAACGCGTCTGCGACCCCATCGAAGGTCGCCAGGCCTGCCATCTCGCCCCAGCCGAATGGCGCCTGCTGGGCTGGCTCGAACGAGAAAACATCGCCTTCGACTACTATGCCGAAACTCAACTGCACGATGGCACTCTCGATCTGTCCGCCTATCAGGTACTGGTGATCGCCGTCCATCCGGAATACTGGACCAGAACCATGTACGACCGAGTGAAACGCTGGGTGTTTGAAGAAGGCGGACGGCTCATGTATCTCGGCGGAAACGGCCTGAACTGCGAAGTCACGCTGCACGACAACGCCTCCATGACCGTCCACAATGGCAACATCGAATCGCTCTGGGCCGCTGGCATGGGTGGTCGTGACAGCCGCTATGCAATGCGGCACGAATCCGAAGCCAGTCTGCTTGGCGTCGTGTTCACGCCCACCGGTGCCATGACCGGCGCCCCCTACGAAGTTCTGGACGCTCACCACTGGATCTTCACCGACACCGGACTTCGAACTGGAGACATCTTCGGACGCAACTCGCTGCATCGTCGCTGCCCAGGCGGAGCCTCCGGCCACGAAACCGACAAACGCTCTGCCAGCAGTCCGCCCGACACGCAGGTGCTCGCCCGAGGACTCAACCCCGACAACGGCGGCGCCGAAATGGTGCTCTTCAAAACCCCCTCCGGCGGACAAGTGTTTTCCGTCGGGTCAATCAATTATGTGGCTTCCCTTCCAGTGGATGCTGCCGTGTCTCAAATTACAGCAAACGTGCTGCGGAGATTCCTGCAGCAGCGCGATGCCTGATTGAAGACAGGAGTCCTCGTGCAGAAATCTTCGCGATATCACAAACAGATGCTGTTCGCCGGTATCGGTGAATCCGGTCAGCAGCGACTGGGAAACAGTCGAGTTCTGCTGATCGGCTGCGGTGCGCTCGGCTGTGTCCTCGCCGACAGCCTGACACGCGCCGGAGTCGGTCACATTCGTATCGTCGATCGCGACTTTGTGGAACTCAGCAACCTCCAGCGACAGATTCTGTTCGATGAACAGGATGCCCACGAACAACTGCCGAAAGCGATTGCCGCTCACAGGCGGCTGGCACGCATCAATTCCGGGGTTACCATCGAACCCATCGTCGCCGATCTGGATTTCAGCAACATCGCCAGACTCTGCGACGGCGTCGATCTGATACTCGACGGCACCGATAACTTCGAAACCCGATACCTCATCAACGACGCCGCCCTTGAATACGGCATTCCCTGGATCTTCACGGGCGTCACCGGCAGCAGTGGACAGCTTATGCCAGTGATCCCCGGCACTAGTCCATGCCTTCGCTGCCTGATGCCACAGCCACCACCTCCCGGAGCCACGGAAACCTGCGATACCGCAGGAGTGCTCGGCCCAGCCGTCGGTGTGCTGGCTTCGGTCCAGGCCGCAATCGCACTGAAAGTCCTCGCCGGACATTCCTCCGAACTCCTGCCACAACTCACTCTCATCGATGTCTGGACCGGCTCTCATCGCCACGTCGATCTCGCTCCACTCCTGACTTCCACTGCCTGTCCCGCCTGCCACCAACAGGAAAGACTCTGGCTCCAGGGAACCCGCCGCGCCGCATCCACCGTGCTCTGCGGCCGAAATGCCGTCCAGATCAGTCCACCGGAAAATGTGTCGCTCAGCCTTGAAGAACTGGCCCAGCGGCTGCAGGGGGCAGGTGAAATATCCACTAACCGCTTCCTCCTCCGACTCACGCTCCCAACCGAAAAAACCACTGCAACACCAAACGAACAGCCAGACCGCGAACCCGCTGTCAACGCTACGGAAACCAACACTGTCCCCGTCGAAATCACGGTTTTTCCTGATGGAAGAGCCATCATTCGCGGAACCAGCGACTCCATGGTCGCCCGTAGCCTGTATTCCCGTTACATTGGGGGCTGATCTGCGGTTTGTCCAACCGAAAGCCCCTCTTGAGTCCTCGCAGGGGCAAATCACACCACCAAAAAATTCCGCCACTCAGGAATTTGTACGGTTCTCCCGTTTTTTTCTTGCAAACAGTCATGTACTCCACCGCCCGCAATTACCTGCAGCTGATCCGCTTCAGCCATACCATCTTCGCACTGCCATTTGCGTTGCTTGGTGCGGTTCTTGCATGGTCGCAACCGGGCACCGTCTTCCGCTGGCAGGATCTGCTGGGAATTCTGGTTTGCATGGTTGCTGCCCGGTCGGCCGCAATGGCTTTCAATCGACTGGTGGACAGACAGATTGATGCCCGGAATCCGCGAACGGCCGGCCGCCATCTTCCTGCCGGTCTGCTCAGCGTGCGTGGCGTCGCACTCTTCACAATCGCCAGCAGCGCCGTGTTCGTGGCTGCGACAGCCATTTTCCTGCCGAAGAACCTGCCCCTGATGCTGTCCGTGCCCGTGCTGCTGTTCCTGCTGGGATATTCGCTGGCAAAGCGATTTACCAGTCTCTGTCATTACTGGCTGTCAGCGGCCCTGATGCTGTCACCTGTCGCCGCGTGGATCGCTGTCAGGAACGAATTTTCGCTGATTCCCGCTTCACTGGCCGCAGTGATCTTTTTCTGGGTCGGCGGCTTTGACATTCTCTACGCCTGTCAGGACGCTGATTTCGATCGATCGGCTCGGCTGCACAGTATCCCCGCTCGGTTTGGCATTGCGACGGCACTGCGTATGGCTCTCGTCAGCCATCTGATCACCATCGTCATGCTGCTCGCCGTCTGGCAAATCGCGGGACTTGGCTGGATCTTCCTTGCAGGTGTTCTCGCGATCGCTCTACTCCTGCTCTACGAACACTCTCTGGTAAGTGCCAACGATCTGACTCGCGTCAACATCGCCTTTTTCCAGGTAAATGCTGTGATCAGCTTCGGCGTCCTCGTGGTCGGTTGTCTTGATGTGTGGCTCCACTGAAAAATCGTGACGAAAACAACGAATTGGAACATCGCTATGTCCACTGCAGAGATCACGTCGTCCATTCCCGGCATGCAGACCATCATCGACAAGGTGCTTTCTGGTGAGCGGTTATCGTTCGAGGAAGGCTTACTGCTGGACGAACAGTGCGACATGCAGACGCTGGGGCGACTTGCAAACGTAGTGCGGGAACGCAAGAACGGTAACTTCGCATGGTACAACACCAACATTCACCTGAATCCCACGAATGTCTGCGTGTACCGTTGCCGCTTCTGTGCGTTCCGAGCAGATCTGCGGGATGAAAAGGCTTACACATTCACCGACCAGATGCTCCGCGATCGTGTGCTTGAAGGCCGCGCCGGTGGAGCAACCGAGATTCACGTTGTCGGCGGACTGCACCACAAGAAAAACTTTGACTGGTACCTGAATGTGGTGCGAGTCATTCATGAAACTTGCCCGGAAATTCACATCAAGGCGTGGACGCCCGTCGAGATCAACTGGTTCTCGTTCATCACCAAAAAACCCGTCCGCTGGGTGCTCGAACAAATGGTCGAGGCAGGACTCGGAAGCATGCCGGGTGGTGGAGCAGAAATCTTTGACGAAGAAGTTCGGCGACAGATCTGCGAACACAAAGCTGACAGTGATGTTTGGTTCGACGTGCACCGCACTGCCCACGAACTGGGACTTAGATCCAACGCCACAATGCTCTATGGCCACGTCGAAAAAGCAAGGCACCGCATCGATCACCTGCTGCGACTCCGCAATCTGCAGGACCAGACCAGCGGATTCCAGACGTTCATTCCACTGGCCTTTCATCCCGAGAACACAGAACTCTCAGAGATCGTCAAGCCGGATATCCTGCTCGATCTGAGAATGGTCGCAGTGGCTCGACTGATGTTGGATAACTTTGATCACATCAAGGCCTACTGGATCATGCTGGGCGAACAAACCGCCCAACTCGCACTCAGTTACGGCGCCGACGACATCGATGGCACCGTGGTGCACGAACTCATTTATCACGACGCCGGCGCAAAAACCCCCGAAGGTATGACCGTCGATCAGATTCACCGCCTCATCCGCGAAGCCGGTCGCATCCCCGTGGAACGCGATACACTCTACCGTCGCGTCATCCGAAACGGCCGACACTGGACCGTCGGCGCTCCTGTATGAGACAGATTGCCAAGGCATCAGAACCCGGGTTGGCAAAACGGTGTTGTCTTGATAAGCGTCCGACAAATCCATTCTTGTCAGGGTCTGTAGTCTGGAGCCCGGTGTCCTCCGGTTTTCTGATTCGCCCTGATCTGGTGGTCCGCGAACAAGTTGGAGCAGTTGTGGCGTAAGCGGATCGATCAGGTGCAGGCTTCGGGCAAGGCCTGTCAAGCAAACTGCCGGGATGACGAGGTCTCCGTGGGTGACTTTGCGTTCAGCTACGGGGCGACGATCGGCAGGACGCCAACCCCGCGCCCCACCAGCCGCCCGTTTCGGTGTCATTACCCTCCCCGGCCAGCCGCTTCGGCGGCCGCAGGCCACGATGGCCTCGTTGGACGTGCTCGCAGTCGGCCTCTCGTATTCGGGTGTCGGCCACGCTGCCGGCAGTTTGTGGTTTGTGTCCTGACAATCGTAATCATCTGTCGAGCACAAAACCGGGGGGCCCAGTGAAATGACCGTTGGAATGGCGACACGTATACAGGCGGGCGGGATGTCTGATGTATGCTGCGTGCGTTTGAAACGGGGCTGCTGAGCCTGAGCATTCGACGGCGAGTCATTGATCCTCGCGGGCCATGATTTCGGAAGGAGCGTACGGTTGCAGCGTTTTGGACTTGTATTGATCTGTGTGCTGTCATGGGTTATCGCCGGATACGCTCTGATCGCCTGCAGCTTCCACACACTGAGTTCTGCTTTACACCCCCAGGTGCGACAGACATTCGAGCTCCACAAACCAGGCATATGCTCTCATGTGTTTGCCGCAGCGGTCGCTTTGTCAGTGGTGCCGTTGCAGTTCATTCCGAACTTGCGGGCGAGCCGGCCACGTCTCCACAGATGGCTCGGGCGGACCTGCTTGCTGATCAGCGTTGGAGTCGGAGATGCCTCCGGGTTGTATATGTCCTGGTTCGCTTTCGGCGGGGCTGTCTCGACAGCCGGCAGAATGACGTCCAGATTCGGACTGCCAGTCTTTCCTTCTGTCCCAACGCTCGATGTTCAGAACTCAATCTGAAAATGGTGGAAGGTAACAATCCAGGTGTTACCGTAACGGTTGGTCCTGCAGTTCGAAAACAATCATCCTGTGGACAGAAATCCTTGACTTGACCGCACACAGAATCGTGATGATAATCTTGGGGTGAAAAAGACCGGTGCAGAACTTGTGGGCTTCGGTGTCGTTAATCGGAACGTGGCCCTCCGAAGAAGATCTCAAGTGAAATCTGGTTTTCGGTTGCCCAGGTCGCACAGCGCCAGGCATCAACGGGCAGTCTGGACTGCTCCTGGATCTCATCAACACTGTCTGATCACTGGCTGTTTCAAAGCGGTTCCCCCCTCAAATGCACATGGCCGGAGAAACTCAGATGCCTTCCAGACTCCTGTTCAAATACGCTGCTCTGCTGGCAGGCCTCTTACTTTCGAAAGATTTGTGTCTGCCCGGCGCTACAGCCGAAGAACCGGGATTTCCCGAAACGTCAGCAGTCATGTTTATAGTCGATCCGACCTGTGATCGGTTTGATGCTTTCACAAGCGAGTATTTGCCCACGGCGCGATCTGAAGTGGTCTGGGTGGACGGACCGGAGTTCGGCTATTTCGACTACGACCACAACTCCCGACTTATGCTGTACATCCCCGCCCCACTCAATCGAGACAGCATCGACACGTTCGTTGTCTATGCGACCAACGAACAGGGCGACTGGGACATCGCAAGGTTCTTTTTCAATCCCGCAACCCGCGAAATGACTTTCGCTGCGGATTTCAACATTAAACCCGCCATTCAGGGTGAAAAGGCAGGGCTTGATGACAGCGGGAAACCGTCGAGCCCGCCGATTCTCGGAACACAGGATGTGCCTCTCTGGTCTGTCCCGTTTGAGTTTCGGATTGAAGACATGCCTCGCCCCGCGTTCCCGCCTGGCAGTGATGAAACACCTCCGCCACGAGCGCCAAGGTGGCCGAGCCCAGATAAACAGGATATGCCTTTCCTAACTTCCCCGCCTGAGTTTCGGATTGAAGACTTATCCCGGCCCGCGTTCCCCCGGCCAGGAAGAAGTGGTCCACGGAGACCTTATCGAGATTATGATCTATGGCTTGATGACATTGCGCCGCTGCCGATTCCGCCGATTCCCGATACGCAGGATGTGCCTTCCCCAAATGGCCCGTTTAAACGTCAGTATCCAGAGTTGCCTCGACGCATTTCCCCCCGATTCCCAAGTACTCCAGCGCCTTATGAATTGTATCCCACTCCGGAACCACCGGACTTTAAAGAATTTTTTCCTCATCCCATCCCAGCTTGGTCCAGTCGCTTATGAATAACTATGACATTGTGCCACCGCAGCCGAAGAGTGTGACCGCACTTGCGGCGGTCACGCCTTGAGGGGAGTTGGGTTGAGTAACTGCCGTTGGAATTCGGCCCAGACGTTGGAAGCTTTCAGACATCTGAGACTGAGCATCGCTTGAACGCCGCGGGCGGACCAGCGCACGCTGGTTTGCTCAAGGCAGTCTTTGACAAGATGGCGACAGGCGCCTTTTGTCAGACCTGTTGCGATCGGAAGGCCGGTTGCCAGATATTCGTCAGACTTCATGCCATTTTGCGTGCGCCGTGAAATAGCCGCATGCTGCATCCACGTCGGCGCGTTTCTCTTTGGACAAATTCTGAACCGTCGCTGTGCGACGCAGGCC
>JBJTOP010000419.1:0-3873 GCA_046074645.1 Planctomycetaceae bacterium
CCATTACACCTTCAGCACTCCGCACCCCCATTCCCCATTCCCCATTCCCCATTCCCCATTCCCCATTCCCCAGTCCCCATTCCCCATTCCCCATTCCCCATTCCCACCCATGACTTCCCTCAACACTCTTCCCGGCATAAAATTATTCGATCTGACTGGTCAGGTGGCTCTGATCACGGGTGGTTCGCGAGGGTTGGGGCCGGTGATTGCTGCGGCGCTCGCTTCTGCCGGAGCGACGACGGTGCTCGCCAGCCGCACGCCTGCTCAGGCGCAGGCAGTCGCTGACGACATCACCGCGACGTGGGGTTGCGTCAGCTACCCGGTGGTCTGTGATGTGACCAGCGAAGACAGCGTCGCAGGCTGCGTGCGCGAGGTGCTCTCGCGGAGCGGTCGAGTGGACATTCTGGTGAACAGTGCGGGCATCAACATTCGTGGTCCGATCGCTGAACTGTCGCTGGATCAGTTTCGCGAGGTTCAGCGAACCAACGTTGACGGAACGTGGCTCGCATGTCGCGCGGTGATTCCTCACATGGTGGCGGCCGGGTACGGGCGGATCTGCAACATCGCCAGCGCCCTCGGAGTTGTGGGACTTGCAAACCGCACTCCCTACACGGCCAGCAAAGGTGCCGTCGTGCAGCTGACTCGAGCCCTCGGGCTTGAACTTGCGAAAACCGGAGTGACCTGCAACGCCATCAATCCCGGTCCGTTTCTGACGCCAATGAACATCCCCATCGCGGATTCGGAAGAGGCGAAACTGCATATTATCGGTGCGACAGCCATGAATCGCTGGGGACAGATGCCCGAAATTCAGGGCGCTGCGTTACTGGTCTGCAGCCCGGCCGCCAGCTATATGACGGGAAGTCTGGTAACTGTCGATGGTGGCTGGACAGCTCGCTGAGTGTTGTTGCGGGACAGTTTGAATTCCCCTCGTGACCGGAGATTTAAGGGTATGCTGCGAGCATCCTGCGTGGCTTTAATTCTGGCCTGCTCCTCGCTGCTCTCCGCGGCAGCTCAGGACGCCTCTCAGCCCCCCAACGTGATCCTGGTGATCACGGACGACCAGGGTTATCCCGTTCTGGGGCGTCACGGGCATCCATGGATTCGCACGCCGAATCTGGATGCTCTGTACGACACAAGTACTCGCTTCACGCGATTTCTGGTGTCACCCACCTGCAGTCCCACACGCTCGGCGTTGATGACCGGCCGACACTCCATGCGGAACGGCATCACGCACACCATTCTTGAACGTGAACGCCTGACGCCTGACGCCACCACCCTCCCTCAGGTGCTCAAAACCGCCGGCTACACGACCGGTATTTTTGGCAAGTGGCATCTGGGTGATGAAGAGCCGTATCAGCCCCACCGCAGGGGCTTCGATGAAGTATTCATTCATGGTGCCGGCGGCATCGGTCAGGCGTACAACTGCAGCTGTGCTGATGTTCCAAAGAATTCGTACTTCAACCCGATCATCCGCCATAATACGGTGTTTCGTCAGACACAGGGTTTCTGTACAGATGTGTTCTTCACAGCAGCGTGCGACTGGATGGATGCCACAGCCACTTCCGGTCGCCCATTCTTCACTTACATCGCTCCCAATGCCCCGCACGGCCCTTATCTGGCGCCGCCCGAGTGGAAGCGGAGATTTCTGGAGGCCGGGTTCAGTGAGGATCAGGCGTGCTTCTACGGCATGGTTGAAAACATCGACGCCAACGTCGGGCGACTGATCAGCTTTCTTGGTGACCGTGACCTGCTCAAACGCACGATTGTGATCTTCATGTCCGACAACGGTATGACCGGAGGTGCATCCGGTCGGCCGGGACTGGTGCTCGGCCGCGACAAAGCTGGCCGCGAAATGTCGTTCTACAACGCCGGCATGAAGGGGCTCAAAGGTTCACCTGATGAAGGTGGAGTGCGAGTCCCGTTTTTCGTGCGCGGCGATGGGCGCTGGCCGGCCGGTCGCGATATTGATCGGATTGCCGGCGACATCGATATCGCTCCCACCATTGCAGCTCTGGCCGGCACTGTCATGCCCGCAACTCAGTCCGAAGGCCGCAGCCTGCTGCCGCTGCTGAACGACCCTGCTTCCGCCTGGGAAGACCGCTGTCTCATGACCCACGTCGGACGCTGGGATACCGGTGCCGAGCCCAATGATTTTCAGTGGAAAAACTTCAGCGTTCGCAGCCAGCGATTTCGCCTCGTGAACGACTCAGAACTGTTTGACATGCAGGCAGATCCGGGACAGACGAAAAATGTGATCACCGCGTTTCCTCAACAGGCCGCTGCAATGCACGCCGCATGGGACGCCTGGGGGAAACAGACTCGGCCCCTGATGGTCAACGAAACGGCCCCGCTCTCCACCACCCGCCCCTGGCACGAACTCTTCCGTGCCCAGCAGGCAGCCGGTGGAATCAGCGACTGGAAGCCCCGCAGCACCCGCCTGCCGCCCATTGTCGTTCCCGAGGCGACTCCATGACGGCCGACTTCCTGGCAACTGACGCGCCGCTGCGCGACTGGGACAATACGCACGTCTGGCACCCGTTCACACCCATGTCAGCATGGGTCCGCGAAGACGCTCCGATCATCGAGCGGTCTGAGGGCTTCGAACTGATTGACGTCGAGGGACGCCGATTTCTGGACGGCATCTCGTCGCTCTGGTGCAACGTTCACGGACACCGCGTTCCGGAGATTGATCGGGCGGTGAAGTGTCAACTGGACAGAGTGGCTCATTCCACGCTGCTGGGCCTTGCCAGTGAACCCTCAATACGGCTCGCGAAAGCTCTGGTCGATCGCGCCCCAGACGGACTCAGCCGCGTGTTCTATTCCGACAGCGGCGCCACCACCGTCGAAGTGGCCCTGAAAATGGCCTATCAGTATCACCGCCAGAAGCCGGAAGGTCCGGAAGACCGGGATTTGTTTCTGTGCATCGGCAACGCCTACCACGGAGATACTCTGGGAACCGTCAGCGTTGGCGGTATCGATTTGTTTCACCGGTGCTATCGGCATCTGTTGTTCGAGACAGTGACTGTGCCGTCACCGGGATCGCTGCGGATTCCCGAAGGAATGACCCGCGATGACTGGCATCAGCAGTGTTTTGCCGAGGTAGCCGCAGCAATCGCTCGCAATCATCAGCGGCTGGCCGCTGTGGTGCTCGAACCCATCGTGCAGGGAGCCGCCGGGATCCTCGTGCATCCGCCGGGATATCTCAGGCACCTGCGTCAGCTCTGCGACGAATGGAATGTGCTGCTCATCGCTGACGAAGTCGCTGTGGGGTTTGGCCGCACGGGGACCCTGTTTGCCTGTGAGCAGGAGTCTGTATCGCCGGATTTTCTGTGTCTGGCGAAGGGCATCTCCGGTGGTTATCTGCCACT
Organism: Planctomycetaceae bacterium; assembly: GCA_046074645.1. Taxonomy (GTDB): domain Bacteria; phylum Planctomycetota; class Planctomycetia; order Planctomycetales; family Planctomycetaceae; genus SXXK01. The sequence goes on from JBJTOP010000419.1 coordinate 3,369, forward strand.
CGGTGCAACGCTGACGACCGAACGCGTCTACGAGGCATTTCTGGGGCAACCATCAGCAGGCCGCACTTTTTTTCACGGCCACACCTACACCGGAAACGCACTGGCCTGCGCTGCGGGGCTTGCATCGCTGCAGTTGTTTGAGGAGCGTCAGCTGCTGAAAAATGTGGCCCTGTGCGCTGAACTCGCAGAACGTACGCTGGCTCCATTCAGGTCGCACCCGAACGTCGCTGAAATCCGTCAGAGGGGGTTAATGATTGGCATCGAGCTGGTGCGTGATCGCGAAGGACTGGAGGCATTTCCAGCTGCGGTCCGCATGGGTCACCAGGTAACACTGGCAGCGCGCCGCCGCGGTGTGATCATCCGACCGCTCGGAGATGTCGTGGTGCTGATGCCAGCCCCAGGAATGCCACCTCAGCTCGTCGAGCGACTGTGCGGCGCGGCGATGGAAAGCATCGAAGAAACGCTGACTAAAGGCACCTGAAGGCCCCCCCCTCAGGGCCGTTTG
>JBJTOP010000420.1:0-3900 GCA_046074645.1 Planctomycetaceae bacterium
AATAGGGATGTTTTCAGTTCTGCTTGCCAGTTGACAGCTCTCACTGCGATCCCTTGTCCAGGACTGTTGGTCTCTCGCAAAGGCGCAAAGACGCAAAGGAAGGACAGAAGGTTCAAATTTCCAACATTTCCAGCTTTGCGCTCTGGGGCTTTGCGTGAGGTAAGAGTTGCTGCAGCAGGATGCCAGGCGGCGCGTCTGCATGAAATCCGAGAGACGATCTCAAGTGTCCTTAACACCGTTTCGTCATCCCAGGGTGAGGCTCCTGCCGAGCCACCGAACGCTGGTCCGCGCTGTAAGCGATTGCCAGCAATTTTGCGAAGCAGCGGGGATCGCCGCAGTCCTCGCGGCAGAGATGCGGCTCAGCAGGAGCTTCGCCCTCCCGGCACCCGCTCTTGCAAGAAAGTCAAGGCCATTGAGCCTTCGCCCGCTGTATCTCGGTGGGTGGGAACCAGTCCATTCCATTCAGCGGCCGGTGTCCGTGATCAAGACCGGGGGCTGTGACTGGGAGTGGTTTCTGAGGCTTGAATGTGAGCAAACGGGCCGACGACCTCGCGTTCGCCGATGACGGCACCGCGATCGATTACAGTGAAGGGACGGATGACCGTATCACGTCCGATGCTGACGCCAAAGTCGATGCTTGTCTGGGCCGGATCTTCGATCGTCACGCCATCCTGCATGAGCTTTTGCAGGATTCGTTGCTGAATACTGACGCGAGCATCTGCGAGCTGGCTTCTGGTGTTGACACCGAGCGCTTCTTCGAGTGTGAGGCTGCAGGTGGCTTCGACTGTATTGCCGGCGTCCATCAGCAATCGCGGGCAGTCAGTGAGATAGTATTCGCCCTGACTGTTATTGGGGCGAATGCTGCGGAGCGACTGCAGCAGCTGCGGTGTGCTGAATGCGTAGCAGCCGGTGTTGATTTCCGTGATGAGTCGTTCGGCCGGTGAGGCGTCCTTCTGTTCGACAATCCGCAGGAAGTGTCCCTGTTCATCGCGGACAATGCGGCCGAGTCCTTCGTTGTTCCGGGTATCGGCTGTGCCGATGACACAGGCGGCCTGCACTTCGGCTCGTCGATGCAGCAGTGCCTGCAGTGATTCTCCGCGCAGGAGTGGCGTGTCGCCGGCAAGGATCAGCACTGGGCCGGTGTGGTCAGCGAGAGCTGATTCGCACATCATGACCGCGTGACCGGTACCCTTTTGCTCGGTCTGCTCCGCGAAGACGACATCAGCGTGGCCGCTGAGTGCTGAGCGAACCAGGTCAGCGCGGTGACCGACGACAACCACAAGCTTAGTGGCGCCAGCGGAGCGTGCCGCATCCAGCACATACTCAATCATCGGTCGTCCACAGACCGGATGCAGCACTTTGGGGACATCAGACTTCATGCGGGTACTGCGGCCAGCCGCCAGCACCACTGCGATCGTTGAAGACATTCGAGAACTTTCCGCTGCCAATCCGTCTGCTGCCATAGCCGCTTCAGAACCGCAGGCCGATCTGCCCAATAAATCCGGAACCGATACTGGTGGATGCGGGGGCTGTGCCATATTCAAGGTTGCGGTCCAGCACAGCACCTGCTTCGAAGAACCAGCTGTAGAAGCCTGCGTCCATCCGGAAGCCACCGAGGAGGCGATAGTCGGAAACTTCAAGCTGAGTGTCTTCAAGAAGGCCACCGTTGTTCCGCTGCACACCCCACGCCTCCACATGGTACTCGGCGCGGAAGTAAATCCACTTCGCCCACAGTCGCTCGTTGCCAAGAAACAGGCTGACGCGGGTCTCCGGATACATCAGCTGCCATTCCCAGTAATCATCGCGGTAGATCAGACCGCCCCAGGGAATGACGCGGTCGTTCAGACGATCCCAGTACATCGCTCCCAGTCCCAGAGTCCAGTAAGGATCAAGGCGAAACAGAAGGATACCGCGACCATCGAGCTGGAAACCTTCATTCCAGGGATCCGCATCAAAGTCGGTGTTGATGGACGGAGTGATGGCAAGGCTCAGACTGGCAGGTCCCGAGGATTGGGTTTCCAGTTCGATGTCGAATCCAAAGCGGAACAGGCTTGAAGGCAGATCAAAGGCACCTTTGCCGCCGTCAAGGCTGCGATAGGCAAACTGATTGGTCCAGTTGAGCACGCAGCCACTGGGGAGCTGTGATGTGTGAGTCAGGCCGTAGTCGATGCCGAACGACTGAAAGTCGCCCTGTGCAGGATCAGACAGCGCGGACGAGGGCAGCCACGTGAAGTCAATGCGATTATTCCAGCCGAAGCGATAAGGTGCCGGCCCGTTGGCACCATAGCTGTAGAGTCCCTGAGGTACGGTTGGCTGATAGGGCTGCTGAACTCCGGGTGCCTGGGGTGAGGCGAGAAATGGATCTGTTGTGAAGGGTGGTGAGAAGGCGTTCCATGTCATGCCGCCAGGAATTTCAGGACTGGTCATCAGTGGAACGCCACAGCAGGCATCCGTCGCGGCTCCGGGGTCGCTCTGAACTGTACCTGCGGGGCCAGGAACAGAAGACCCGGGAATGGGTGTACCGGACTGAATACTGCCGCTGTGATTGGGAGTCACACTGGTGTCGTCGGGAATCGGAACCACTCCGTCCTGAAACACAGCCATCGAAGTCAGCTGCGGGCGGTGGAACACGGGCGATGCCAAAGAAACTCCGCGAGATTGTCCGGGATACGCCGCAAAGCCTCCTGCCGGAACCGGCTGGTTGAAGCCAGCAGCCATTCCACCGGGCCATGCCGGTGGCGGATACGCGGACACAGGATATCCGGCCGGGGACATCCCAACGGCCGGCTGGCCGTACTGGGCTGCGCAGGAACCGGACCAGATTCCCGCGATCACCGCGGCAACGAGGGCTGGAAGAATGGGTTTCACGCGAGCACCTGTGGAGAGAGAGAGAGAGGAGGTCAGGCGGGGGATCGACCGGAAAACCGCAGCACCCGCGGATGCAGGCTGAGAGAGGAGGCAACCACTGCGGCTTGAGAGAAGTTTTGGGAATTCTGCGGATTCGCCCAATCCGGTCAACATCAACCACACGACCGATGGCAGATCTGACCGATGCAGAATGCGAATCGGCAGCGTTGGTTGGGCGTTTTCGGCGGTAACTGCCGAAGTCAGGGTTCGTTATTCTTCTTATACTTCCTTGCTGGCCCATATGTCCCAGAGTCGCGATGAGTGGCCGGGTTGAGTGGAAGCTCTCTGAAAATTCGAGGAAGCAGTCGTTTTGAAGCCCCACCGATTGCTGCTGGTTTTCCGGTCTGAAAGGCCCGTTCCAGCGCTGAAAGGCCAGTTCCAGCCGAGTCGTTGACCGCGGTTCGCCCTGAAAGAGCGGTTCGCAGCCCCGCCGCGACGGTACGTTGCGGGTGTGAAATGCGAAGTGCGAGCGTCGCGAGCAGAGTCGGCGGAGAAATCGGAATCGCGGCACACGTGCATCGACAGTGTCCCACGCCATGCATTCAACCCCAGGCCTTCCCCGGGAACACAGCAACACCGGCTGATAAACCCGCTTCCACCCCGTCTGCGACTGCGGGGACTGTCCCCGGCAACGGGGGCAGGTGTTGCGGTTTCTGGGGATTCTTCGGATTGTAACGATTCTACCGTTCAGTCAGCGGCCGCTTTTGCACGCCTGCCGCCGTGCCCGCGGGGACTGTCCCCGGTGTCGCACCAATAGCTGCGGATACCAATAAAATATCTGGAATTTTCGCTGCAGGTGCCATGCACCTCAGGGCTGTAACGAGCCCAGTTTGCCGGCCCCTGCCCCTGCTCCAACTCATTTTCGTGGGCGTCTGCGACTGCGGGGACTGTCCCCGGCAACGGGGGCAGATGTTGCGGTTTCTGGGGATTCTTCGGATTGTAACGATTCTACCGCCCGGCCGGCGGCCGCTCGTCCGTGCCTGCCGCTGCGCT
>JBJTOP010000421.1:0-36485 GCA_046074645.1 Planctomycetaceae bacterium
CCGTCAAAAAATAGAGCCGGAGGATGGAGAAAGGAGACTCTCGCCTATCTCCATCCTCCGGCGGTCTCCTCTCCACTTTCTACTCTCTCACTCGCACGCCCCAGCCTCGCATCAGGATCGTGAAACGGTGTGAAGCCGGGCAACTTCGGATGTTCTCACTTCCGCCTGCCAGTCGTCAGCGCTGCAGGTGCCATGCATCTTCGTGCTCACCTCAGGGCCGTCACGGGCTCTTTTTGCCAGCCACGGCCCACGTCTTTTCCCCGGTGTCTGCGACTGCGGGGACTGTCCCCGGCAACGGCGCAGTCGCTGCGGTTTCTGCGGACTCTTCGGTTTGTGACGATTCTACCGCCCGGCCAACCCCTGCTGTTGTACGCCCGCCGCGGTGGCCGCGGGGACTGTCCCCGGCGTTGCATCAAATGATGCGAATACCAATAAAATCTCTGGGATTTTCGCTGTAGGTGCCATGCACTTTTGGAACTCGCAACTTCAGCCGCATGGCGGCAGCCTGCGGGCAAAGGCACCTGCCAACGTCGCACCAACGCACTCGCCAGCGTGCGCACCTTCGGTGCGAAACACAGCCGGGGGCTTCCGACCAACCGCTTAGACGCATGGCTGCGGCACACCCCGGCTCAACTCAGAAACTCTGACAGGTTCTCAGCCACAAAATCGTCGTCTGAGAGATGCGGGCAGGCTCGGTAAACACGGTCGATCTCTTCGGCCTGACCTGGGCTGAGCGATTCTGCGGGATCGAGACACCACGTGCCCTCCAGCAGTCCCTGCCTCCGCAGCACTTCATGAAGGCCGGCAATACAGCCGCGATAGTTGTTGGCTGCGTCAAAAAAGGCTGCGTTGCAATCGGTGATTTCGCACCCGAGAAGCAGCAGTTCTGCAGATGCCGGCTCATTCCTGCATCGCGCCAGCAGCTCAACGGCGCGGTGGGTCCAGACGGACCAGTGTCCAAGCAGGCCACCGACAAATCGCAGGTCTCGGCCACCGAACCGAAACGGCGTTACCAGATCACTCACAATGGAATCGTCGTTGCCCGTATACAGGGCAACATCCCGCCTGCCCGAGTTCGCAAGTGCCCGAACGACATCCAGCGTCTGATAGCGATTGAACGGAGCCACCTTCACTGCTACGACCGGCTCAATCTCGAAAAAACGCTCCCAGAAGGAACGTGACAGCAGTCGTCCACCAACCGCCGGCTGCAAATAAAACCCCATCAGCGGGAGCACGCGGGATAACACCCTGCAGTGTTCGATCAACGCGGCTTCATCAGCCTGCGGAAACGCCGCCAGCGATACCAGCCCGGCATCGTAACCAAGCTCCGCAAGCAACTCCGCCTCGCGGCAGGCCTGAGTTGTTGAACCGCAGATGCCGCCGACTGTCACAACCGCACGCTGGCCACGCTTCAATTCTTCCTGTGCCAGTTCCAGAACCGGCCTGAAGAGGCCCACCTCAGGTCTGCGGATTGCAAACTGAGTGGTATGGACGCCCACAGCCAACCCGCCAGCTCCAGCGGCAAGGTAGTAACGTGTCAAAGCTCGCTGACGACGCTCGTCAAGCCGCCGCGCAGAGTTCAGTGCCAGCGGATGAGCAGGAATGACAAGACCGGAAAGCAGTCTTTTTCGTAATTCAGTAATTTCCATCCTGCACTTCAAAATGTGTCGGTTTTCCGAGCGATTCACCGCCGGCCCTGATCCAGTCGGCAACAGCATCCAGCATCTGATCCAGAGAAGTCTCCGGAGCCCCGAACAGTTCAGTCGCCTTTGCCGCGTTCCAATGCCACGCCGTCGCAGATTCCTCACCGGAAAACAGCGGCTGCTGTCCGAAACGGTTCCCGAACTGTTCCGCCAGCCATCGCACGGAAAGACGCCGGGACCCCGTCACGTTCAAAGCTGGCGGAGGGCAGGAAACGAAGTCAAACGAACGAATTGCCCGGGCTGCTGCATCGCGCTGCCAGATCACCTGCACCCAGCCCATCTGAACGTCCACCGGGAATCCGGCAAAAACACGCCGCGCTATGTCCGAAAGCACGCCGTATCGCAATTCGACCGAATAACAGAGCCGGAACATCAGAGCCGGCATTTGATTCATCTGCGAGTAATAGCCAATGATCCGCTCGCGGCCCACACAGGATGCCGCATATTCTCCCGGTGGCAGCAGCGGATCCTCCTCGGCAGACCCCGAACCCGAAACTGCAGTCAGCGGATACACACAACCAGTCGAGAAAACAACCATCCTCGACCGCGCAAATCGCTCGGCCACAAGTGCCGGCAGCAGCGTGTTGACTGCCCACGTCTGTTCAGGCTTCCCCGATGTGCCGAACTTCTGCCCAGCCATGAAAATCACGCTGCGGGCTTCCGGCAGCGATTCGAGCGATCTGCGGTCCAGCAGGTCGCAGGGAACCGTAATGACACCCGCCTGCTGCATCAGCTGGCAAGTCTGAGGAACCGAAAAGCGGGAGACTGCAAAGACCGCTGAAGATGACCTGCCGATCGAATCCAGGGCGCGTCTGAGCATCAGACAAACGTGCGAACCCATCTTTCCGCCGGCGCCCGCGACCAGGAAGTCGCCAGGGGTTCGCCGGAGCGTCTCAAGAACGGCGTCGTCAGGACGACTGAGATGCTCGTCAAGGCTGGCTGTGCTGCTGATCGAGAGCATTTCGTGGTCCCGGACAGCCGCTATTTCTGTTCCCCAGTCTCAGCTTTGTGGTGCCGTTCATACTCCGCGATCTCCTCCGACCATACACCTGTCTGCGGAGCCGTTGACGTGTAGTAAGAGGACCCGACATCGGGGAACAGAGCGAGCGGAAGACCGATGGCCAGAATCGTCGTTGGGGCCAGAAGCACAAACTTCCAGTTTCCCTCGAACTTGAGATGCATGAAGTACATCATCACACAAAGTGCTTTTGCACAGGCAACCGCCAGCACCAGCACCATCGTAACAGGCTTCGAAAACTGCAGAACGTCAAAGGCCACCGATAGAGCCGTGCATCCGCACAGCACAAAAAAGATGGTCAGGTAATTGACGTGATGGCCGGAATGATGTTCGTCCGACATTTCGGAACCTGTTCAGCAGAATTTGGTGGGGAGGATGCCCGAGTGCCTGCAGAGATGGTCTCGGGGTCAGATGATATACAGCATCGGGAACAGGAAAATCCAGACAAGGTCGACAAAGTGCCAGTAAAGGCCGCTGTTTTCCACCCAGTCAGTCCACTTCTCGTTCAACGCGGAACCCTGCTTCAGCACCATAATGAACAGGATCATACCCACGATCACGTGGATAGCATGGAAACCCGTCATGATGAAATAGGTCGAAGCAAAGATATTGCCGTAAACAATGGGATGCGGGTCGAAGACATGCGCTGACACAACGGCTCCGTAGTCAGGGTTCTGCTTCATCTCCGCAAGAAACGCCTTCGTCTCATCAAGCGTGATCTCCGGAGGCTTCTCTCCGGCCTTCAGCTGTCCGCGAGCATCGAGATACTGGGCAGGAGCGGCTGGATACTTGAGCGACACTTTGGCAACGACGTGTTCGTGCAGGTCCTGCCACTTAAGAAACAACGCATAGTCAGCTGTGGCCGACGCCCTCCACTGTTCGAACTCTTCATTGGTCAGCACACCAGGCTTGGTCCCGTTTGGAACTTCCCGGATCAGGTTGGCAACCGTGAGAATGTCGTCGGGCTGCTTGAAAGACACCACTCCGGCAGCAATGTATCGGGAAAAACGGCTGCGGACGAGTTCTTCCAGCTGGGTGCTGACCTTCTTCACGGCCTGAGAGGCCGTTTCCGGGATCCGCCCGGGAAGGATGTCATGGTCAATCTTGCCCTTGTACTCAACACCTTTGATGCCAAGAAACAGGAATGCCAGAATCAAAGTGACCCACAGGAAGCTGCGGGCGCGGGCAAAGTTCTTAAGTGCCATCGCCTCATGGGCCACGACCACACAGTAGCTGGAGACGATCAGCACGAATGTGTTGACGCCACCAAGAAATACATTGATGTGAGTATCATTGTAGTCGGTCGGCCAGCCGCGTGATCCCAGCCTCAGCACGATGTACGAGCCAATGAAGGCTGTGAAGAACATGATCTCGGTGCCGAGGAACAGCCACATTCCCAGTTTGGAGTTGGGAATGGGAATCCCCATTCGCAGGGCAGGTGCTTTAGCAGAGTGAGACATGGGATATTCACTGGGTTAGAGAACGGACGGCACGCAGATCGGTCAGATCGTCAGCCGCAGAAAATCAAACACGAGACAGATCAGCAGCACAGGCAGGCAGATGAGCGACCCTGCCAGCAACCGCCGAGCCCGAAATTCGGAACGCGAGAGCGCAAAACGCAAAGTCAACCACAGATAGCCGAGCGACAAAACCAACGCCGCTGCCAGATAACCGGAACCAGCCAGACCCACAAATCTGGGAAGACAAGCCACCGGTACGAAGGCAACCGCATAGAGAAGAGCAATTAAACCAGTGAGGCGACCGCCGTCGGAGAACGACGGAAGCATCTTCAGACCGGCGTCGTGGTACTGGTGTCGGTAGATCCAGCCGATGGCCAGGAAATGCGGGAACTGCCACACAAAGAACACTGCAAACAGTGCCAGACACTCAACACCAGGTGACCCACCAGCAGCAAGCAAGCCAAGCACTGCGGGCATCGCGCCAGGAACAGCACCCACGGTTGTGCAAAATACGGAGCGACTTTTCAGAGGTGTATAGGCACACACATAACACAGCATCGTCAGGAACGATGTGATGCTGGTCAGAGGATTCACGAAAATCCAAAGACAACCAGCCCCACTGACCGCAAGCATAACACCAAACATCAACCCCTCGCGACGCGAGATGCGACCTGATGCCAGAGGACGACCGTTGGTTCGCGCCATGCGATAGTCGCTGTTTACTTCAACCACCTGATTCAGCACGCTGGATGCGGCGACAAGCAGACAAATGGCCGGTGTCGCAATCAATAACAGTGACCAGTCAATCCGCTCAGCCGAACTCAGTACAAAACCTGCAGCGATCGCAACTGCAGACATCAGCAGGATTCGCGGACGCACCATCTGTCGGTAGTCTGCCAGACGATCCACGCTCAGGGGAACACCCGTATCCAGAGACGCAGTCACACTCATGCTGGACTCCGTCCGGTTGAAGCAGGTGAACCGGAAATCTCAGCTTCCACGGCTGTGAGAGCCCCTGAATGGTACAACCCGCAGACCGCGAGTGAGCTGATACTGGCAGAGGCGAACAGGAACATTCCCGCCACAGTGTGCAGACTGCACACAACCGCCTGCTCCAGCGATCCCACCACGGCGACATAGCCAATGTCGGTGAAACCGAATCGAGTCATCATCGCTCCGAGCCCAAGCAATAGCTGTAGTGACAGCGTGGAGGCGATCAGCAGGCCACAAAGCCGCAGAAGACAGTGACCGGACGTGAGCAGACGCGCTGCAGTGAAACCACCTATCAGCAATACTGCGACGGCTCCCAGTGCATGCTCTGTCCTGAGCATGTGCAGATGCCGCAGTGCACCACCGAGTGCATACTGCGAAAACACCAAAGCGGGGAACGATGCGGCTGCTGCGAAGGAGACCGCTCCAAGTCGATTCTCTGCCTGCCGCATCCACAGCGACCAGTTCTTCATCAGCAGGGTTCGGAAGATCACGCAGCCAGAGAAAAAGAGTGCTCCGGTCAGACTATGCGTCATGGCAACCACCTGCGCGTCCAGCAGGACTCGGGCACCGCCGAGCATTCCCTGGGTGATCACTGCCAGCAGAATGCCGATTGTAAACCTGCGAATCCAGCCGGGCCCGGTTCTCCAGCCCACACCGGCGAGGACCACGGCAACAAACCCGATGAGCATCCCGGCAAGGCGATGCCCATGCTCGACGAATTTCTCCGGGTTGCTGCGAAAGTCACTGAACCACGGGTACAGCAGCATGTTCTGGCCGTCGGACGACGGCCAGTCAGCAAAGGCCATTCCCGCCTTCATGGTGGTCACCAGGGAACCCATGCCGATCGGCAGCAGCGCGACCACACAAGTCAGGGTCGCGAGCGACCTGACTGTGGAGAGCGAAGTTGGCTGCCTGACGTTCAAAGGAGGGCTCCTGGGATACACCGGCGACTAGTGATGAGCGACCGCGGGACGAACCACGCCGGCTGGAGGCGGAGATGTCTGCAGAATGAAGTCCTGGCGCATCGCGTCGGCTTCTGGCGACGAATATTCGTAGGGGCCGCGGAAGCAGACTGGCGGCACGTCGAAATTACCATGCCCCGGTGGAGACGGTGCCGACCATTCCAGACCGTTTGCGTTCCACGGATTGCGGCCGCACTTCTCACCACAGAAAATACTGTAGAAGAAATTTCCAAGGAGCAGGAACTGAGCAAAGCCCATCACGATGGCAGAAATTGTCATGAACTGATTCATGGGCAGCAGGTGTTCAAGGTATCCATGCAGATACGGGTCAGCGTAGCGGCGAGGCATGCCGGCGATGCCCAGCAGGTGCATCGGGAAAAATGTCCCGTTCATCCCGATAAACGTCAGCACAAAATGGACCTTCTGAACGCGGTCGCTCATCATCCGGCCGAACATTTTCGGGAACCAGAACTGAACTGACGCAAACACTCCGAACAACGTCGCTCCGAACAGCACGTAGTGGAAGTGGGCGACAATGAAGTAAGTGTCGTGGAAATAGATATCGACAGGCACTGCCGCCATGAAGATACCAGAGAGCCCACCCACAATGAACAGGGCCACAAAGGCCGCACAGTTCAGAAACACAGCGTTGAACTGAATGTTGCCGTCCCAGATTGTGCCAATCCAGTTAAACACCTTAATTGCAGATGGCAGGGCAATCATCATGGTGGAAGTCATGAAAGTCATGCCGAGCGCTGGGTTCATGCCGCTGGTGAACATGTGATGTCCCCAGACGATAAATCCAAGCCCGGCAATGGCAGCCATCGAGTATACCATTGGCTTGTATCCAAAGACCGGCTTACGGCTCATGCACGCCAGCATGTCCGACACCATCCCCATCGCGGGCAACAGCATAATGTAAACGGCCGGATGCGAATAGAACCAGAAGAGATGCTGCCAGAGAAGCGGCTGTCCACCGCCGACGGTGGGAGCAGCGTTGTTGACAACAAGTCCGGAGGGGATAAAGAACCCGGAGTGGATGGACGTTGGAAGCAGTTCGTGGAGCCGGTCGAACACCAGCATGAAACCAGCGGCCGTAAGTACCGGCAGAGCAAAAGCCTGAAGAATTGCCGTGATAAACATCGACCAGATGGTCAATGGCATGCGAAACAGCGTCATGCCAGGAGCACGCATGTTGATGATGGTCGTCATATAGTTGACCGAGCCCATCATCGAGGACACCCCGACCAGCGTCAGGCCGAAAAGCCACCATGTTTGAGCAGCCCCCGAACCTGGGGCAGCCGATGCGATGTCAGACAGGACCGGGTACGAGGTCCAGCCGTTTCCTGGGCCCGCAGTTGCGCCTCCGGCGACAAAGCTGATCCCAAAACAGAAGATGGCCGGCCACATGAACCAGTAGCTCAGCATGTTGAGCACCGGGAACGCCATGTCGTCCGCTCCGATCTGCAGCGGGATCAGGAAGTTGCCGAATGCCCCGGCAAGCACCGGGATGATCACGAGGAAGATCATCACGGATGCGTGCATCGTGAACAGCATCGTGTAGAACTCAGGACTGATCTGACCGCCCTCAGTCTGGAACAGACCAAACAGTCTTCCAATGATCGGCATGCTTTCCCAGGGAAACGCCAGCTGCCAGCGGACAGCGAGCGCCAGCGCACCGCCGACCATCAGCATCAGCATTGTGGTGATGAGGAACTGAATCCCGATCACCTTGTGGTCTGTCGAAAACACGTACTTCGAAATGAACGATTGCTCGTGATGCCCGTGACCGTGTGCATGGTCATGGTCATGCTGCGAATGTGTCTCGAGGGCCGGAGTGATGGTGGCCATGTTGGTTACCGCCAAAAACGTGTTCGGGATCCGAAAAAACAAACGGATGATTTAACAACTCACTGGCTGGACTGCTCATCTGCCACGCCGTCTTCGTTCTGCTCCTGTTCAAGACGGCTGAGGTATGCCTGTACCTGTTCCGGAGTCTCAGCGATGATGCGAGCCTTCATCTTGTAGTGGCCCCAGCCGCAAAGCTCGGCACACAGCAACTCATACTCCCCAGCCTGCTCGATTTCGAACCACACAGGAATGATCAAGCCCGGAACCGCATCCTGCTTGACACGGAGACGGGGAACGAAGAAGGCGTGCTGCACGTCCTGCGTCCTGAGATTGATCATCGTGGGCTGAACAGCAGGGACATGGACCTCATTGACGTAGTACAGGTCGCCCGGCCGAGGTTCATTCATCAGCTCAGTTCCCGGCCTGGCGTATCGGATACGCCACTCGAACTGCCGCGCCATCACCTCGGCGGCAGGGGCCTTGCGAGCCTCCTTCGGGAAATGGCTGATGACTCGAATCTCTGCAAGGACGTCGAGTTGTGTCAGCGAGATGAACACCAGAATGAAGGCCGGGACAATCGTCCAGATGATCTCCAGCCTGTGACTGCCGTGAGAGAACCAGGCTTTGTCTCCGCTTCCCTTCGTCGCACCTTTCCAAAGGGCATAGCCCAGAGCGAACTGGGTGCCGATGAAGGTCACGGCGACGATGATCAGGATCAGATAGAACAGCCCATCGATCTGGTGGCCAAGCGTCGAGAGCGGGGGGCTTGGAAACCACCAATTATTCGCCGGGGCGACGGCACACAGCCACAGAGCCACCAGCGGCCAGAACCAGAAGAAAATAGCCCAGAACTTTTTCACCGCAGAAACTCCGGAGAAGAGAGAAATTCAGTTCTGTGATCCGTCCGCGGCAGAAGCGACAGCTTCCGCGGGGGCGGTGCCTGCAGCACCAGGTTCAGATTCAAATTGCAGACTCAGCACATAGTTCACAACGTGCCAGATGTCTTCGTGAGGAGTATTTTTGAAGGCCGGCATTGAAGACCCTTTGATGCCAGCATAAATGCGATTGAACACGTCAATGGGACGCCGACCTCCCCGGAAAATTCCGGTCTGCAGGTTTCTTGGCTGATTCAGATTGCCCCAGACGTCGTGCAAACCCGCCTCACCATACAGCTCATCTGTTTCCGGGTTCTTTTCAAACGCAATGGTCTGAGGTCCGTTTCCGGCTCCGTCAATCCCGTGACAGTTTGCACAGTTCAGTGCCTTACCAAGGTAAAGATCCCGTCCGCGTTGACGAGACTCGGGGGTGTCTTCAACCCGCGGAACGGACGGAGCCACTCGCGACTCCTCTGCTTCTGAAACTGTCCACGTCTCGGCCAGTTCGTCCCCTGCACTCTCGGCGATCCCCGCCATCTCTTCGCCAAGGAACTCCTGCAACTCTTTGACGACATCGCCTCTGGATTCACTCTGCAGGCGGGACTCAACGGCCTTGCTGCTGTAATCGGAGGCGAGTTCATTCACAAGTTTTCGCTCATATTCGCCACGCATGGCAAGAAAACGAACATACTCAACCAATGCCTGAAGTTCCTCGTCCTTCATCAGCAGAAACGACGGCATGTAGGTGCCTGGAATGCCGTACTTCAACACTCGCAGCAGGTCGTCCCGGGTCGCCCTTGAACTGTCAATCGTGGATGTGAACTTAAACACACCATGGCGATAGTCTCGCGGCTTTGGGTAGAGGTACTGGGCCGTTGGTCCATTCCCGTCGCCGGCAGTACCGTGGCAGTGACTGCAGTGCCGCATGTAGAGCACCCGTCCGGACTGCAGCAGGCGCCCGGCATCTACAGTGCAGGAGTCCCCTGCCTCGGGAGCAGTGTCGGGGGCGGATGCGAGAATTGCTGTCCCGGCCGATGAATCCCATGATGTGATTTCGAAGGATTTTCCGGCGAGAGTGCCTGAGGTGAAAACCAGACGCCCGGCTTTCTCCGGAAGAGGCGATTCCTCATCGACAGTCAGGCGAATCAATGGTTGATCGCCTGCTTCGAAAGCGGAAACCGACGACGCCTTTCCGCCCCATTCCACCGGGAGCTTCATCCAGGCCTTCAGATGCTGCGGATCTCCGAACTTCTCGTCCACGAGTGGTGTGACGCCTGGAGCACCCTGCTGGCCGGATTGGGCTTCGGGGATGAGAGCAAGAGTGCGTTTGCTGGGGGCAAACGAGGACTGGAAGTCTGAACAGCCGGAGGCCGCCGCAAGCAGCAGCCCCGCGATACTCAAGGATGTCAGTCCGGACGCCCTGAACATGGCAGTAGCCTCAATTGAAACAGTGATCGGGGAGATGAATGCATCAGAGCTTTAACAGGGACGCAGGATAGTCAACGCTGACCTCTGCTGTTTCACCTGCTTTAATTTCCACTTCAAGCTTGCGTTGCACAAAGCCACCGTTCGCTGCTTCGTGCCACACAACAAAGGAGTGCTTGCCGGCGGGGATGTCTGCAATTTCAAATTCGCCGGTGGAGTTACTGACTGCACCGAAGGAATGATCGAGTGGAAGGTGCCATGCGCTCATCCACGCATGAAAGTCGCACTTCACTGCAAGCGGAACGGCTTCAGCTTTCGTGTAGGCGAAAGACACCAGCCCGTCACGATCCATCGGATTCACGGTGCTGTTCGTGGGGGCGTTCTTATTTGGGAATGTGTGGGTGTTGTGAGCCACACTGTCGTTGCTGAGCACCTTCACTGTCTGCTTCACAGGAATAATGGTCGCGTGGGGAAGAAAACGACAGGTCTTCTGGTCGAACAGGAATGGATCCGCCGGAACCACCGCAGCCTTTGCCCCCTTAGGAGCTTTGGCCAGATAGACGAAGACGTTCGCTACGGAGTTGTCCGGGCCAAGCACGAGACGCTCGTCAGGAACGTCCTCAGCGGCACAGACCTCGGCATCCTTCACCGCACTTCCCTTTGCAATCAGCAGCGGCAGCGAGGAAGCCCCACCGCTCAGGACAACGCGACCTTTGAGGCTGCCAACAGGCAGCTCAGCTGTCGCGTCCGCCGCAGACTCTGTACTGGCTTCCTCTGCACCACCCGCAGCAATGAAGCTCACCTCCGGCACAACACCGGCACCACCACCGTAGCTGCCGCACCCGAGAATGCTGACAGCACCGAATCCGGTAATGACAAGGCCACAAAACTTCAGGGATTTCATTCTTCCTCACCCCCTGCCGCTGGTGCAGGAGCGGTCACTGGCTGCCCCGGCGGCTGGTAAACGGTTGGACCAATTTCTTCAAGGAGCCGGCTGTAGTTCATCAGGGCATCGCGAACACCAACGACATGAGCATCGGGGTCACCCTTGAACCGGTCAGGGAACTGAGCGGCATTCTTTGGGAAGTTGACAGGCATGGACGTGTAAGGTGTGATCCACGACGGCCGATACAGCCACAGCTTCACCCAGTCTGACCGCAGTCGATTCTGCACATCAACAAGGTTTGGTCCCTGAATGTCCTTGGCAGGGTCAGAAACCTTGAACTTCTTGGCACCTACTGAATGGCATTTGATACAGAGTGGCCCGTTGAGCAGATCCCAGGAATGTCCAAGGTAACTTTGTCCGAGATCCAGATGGCCGGCGGAAGTAAGCTGAGCTGATCGGGATTCGATGTAGTCCACGTCCTTCGGAGCCTGCTCCTCGTACGGGAACTCTGCGCCATCAACGGCCGCGAAGTAATTCGCAAGCGTTCTGGCTTCTGCGGGGCTCATGTTAAATTTGGGCATCCGCAGTACCGTCGTGTAACGAATCTTTCCGGGCTCAAGCAGGAACTCGTACAGCCACGATGTCTGGACTTTGACGCCTTCCTGATAGAGCGGTGGCGGAGAGGCCTGCCACGCAAGGTTTCGCTGGTCATATCTGTAAGTGAGCAGCTTATCGACGAGCACCTCCGCGAACTGCCCGCCACGGGCATCCTGGATAGAAATGAGCCGCGATTCCGGGAAGTTGACCTTCGCTCCGGGAAGCAGACGCTTCGCTTCATCACCCGTACCGAATTCAACGGGCTCCCAGACGTCGAAGCCATATTCGCGGAGCTCCGGATCGGTTTCCTCAGGGTCAGGACGCGTAGCCACGAAACCGTGGAATGAAGCCACGTGCAGCCTGAGCTTCTCTTCGTCCAGCTTGATTGTCTTCGTTTCGCCGGTCAACCCCTGCCGGGCCGGCCGCATTTTCAACAGCAGTTCAAGAGCTGCCGGGTGGTCGCCGGCTTCCAGCTGAGTTGACTCTATCGAGCCGAGGTCTGCAGCGAAGGTGACTTTAGGCAGCTCGACAACATGGCAGCCAGTGCAGTTGTATTTGGCGAGCAGGAACTCTCCTTCGATTCGAGTCTTCTGCCTCTCGTCGGGGGTGTAAACATATTCGGAGGCAGGCGGCTCTGCAACAAGACCAAGTACAAACGTCGCGATCGCCTCGATTTCATCCTCCTTGAGCGGAAACTTAGGCATTCGAAGCCGTTCATCGTAACCTTTGGTTTCCGTCTTCTCGTAGTCGTAGCTGCGTGGAGCTCTGAGCTTTTGCCAGATGAAGCCCGGTCGCCCATGCCGTTCGAGACTATCGTAGAAAAACGCAGCGGACATTTCGGAGACCGCTTCTTCGGGAGAAAACTGGCCGGCTTCCAGACCACCAGCAGCCGCTTTCTTGTGAGCACTCAGGATTCTCTCAGAAGTGCTGGAGAACTTGCTTCCCTTTGGCTCACCATGGTGGTGCAGGAATTCCTGAATGTGTTCAAATCCCAACTTACTGGTGTCCTTGCGACCCCAGTCCTGAAGGGCAACCCCGATCGGCCGCGCGTCTTCGTATCCCGGCATGTCGTGACATGCATAACAGCCGTAACGGGAAATCGTCTTGCGACCCACATAGGCCAGCTTCATTTTGTGCCATGCAGCCTCATCGGCCACTGGCGATCCATCAGCTGTCGCGAGGACTGCTTCGTCACCGATTACATCCGCAAGTTTGTCCGGGAACTGACGGCTGGTGATGATCTCCTGAGCCTTCACGACGCCGAAGCGGCCTTTTTTCAGGTAGACTTCGACGAGCTTGTCCAGCTCTTCCGGTGCGACTTCCCTGACAGGAAACGTTCCGGGATCTCCCTGAGCGAGCAGGAACGCAGTGATGTCCGCAGCCGGATCAATTACTGTTGTTCCATCGACATCCTTATAAGGATCAAGATACAGATTAGGCATCTGCGTACGCTTGTGGTACCGCTCTGGCTCTTTAATCCATGTGTAGAGCCAGTCACTGAAGCCAGCATTGCCGGCATTGCGAGTGACTTTCTGGTGGATATCACTGATATTCGGTCCGAAATCCTGTTTGCTTTCCGGAACTGTGCTGTGCTGATGGCAGGCGAGGCAGCCTCTTTCAACAAACAGCTTCTGGCCACGCTCGACGCTGGGCTGATAGCCTTCCGCCGGCTTGAGCAGATCAATTGGCTGGCTGGTGGAGAGGAGCACCTCGGCGATCCCCGCCAGCTCGGCTGCTTCGAACTGCAGTGTCTGATCTCTGTCTGCGTCGCCGAGATGATCAGACAGGCTGAAGAACTGCGGCATTTTTGTGGAAGGGCGATAGCGACTGGGAATCTCTGTCCAGTACTGGATGAATTCTGAAGACGTCTTGGACGAGATGTGTCGGAGGCTGGGCCCAACTTTGCGAAGCTTTCCTGCCACCTGAGTCGGGTCGGCAGCAATCTTGGCGAGTTCTGCTTCGGTCTGTGGTTCGAGCCGGCGGTCAGGACCAATCGCAACGCCTGCGTCGTAGCCATGAATCTCGTGACAGCCGTAGCAGCCATACTTTCGCAGGAGCTGGTCACCGCGGTAGACTTTCGGAGCACTGGCGCCGAACTTCGGATGAATACCCAGTTCCGTCACGTTGTGATGACACTTGATGCAGGAGGATTCGATGAAACGATCCGGCTGCATCGGGTACTCCCAGAAGTGATTGGGATGGAACCCGTAGTCGTGGTGCCAGTCTTCTGCAATGTGCGGATCGTTCGGCGTGTGCTCAGCATTTCCAAAGCTGGTGCCGGAACCCTGACCATCGTGACAGATGGTGCAGCCAAATGTCGCCACGGGGTGCGGGCTGGAGGCGGTGCAGTAGAGTGCGGTATTGGGGTGAGTCGAGTAAGGCTGCGGATACTGGTTGGCCTTGACCCACTGCAGCACTTCCTCAGTTTCCGGGTGTCCGGGCGGGTAGGCCGGGCCGCCCGAACCTGTGATCTTATCAATGTTCTGGTGGCAGGATCGGCAGCGATCAAAGCGGGCGATCTTGCTCATACCGAGGGTGATCTTCAGCTTCGGGAGCCAGTCCTGCACGACCTTCAGATGCGAGTTGAAGCCGTCGATGATGGGCATCTCCATCAACGCTCGTTTGAAGGCGGAGACTTTGTCAGTCGGAGCGATGTTTTCGAGGAGCGCTGTGATGCGATCTGACTCGGCGACCAGCTTTGTGCGACCGGCCTCAAGTTCATCGACGGACACTGTGATCGCTTTCGCTTCCACGCTGAGCGACTGAAGGACGACGCGGGCTGCGTCAAGTTCTTTCTGCCGGACGTCACACAACTGCTGCCGGGATTCGTATTCTGCCTTGCGAGCAGACATGACGACTTCGTTCAGGCCATCGCGAACAGCCAGATCAAGATTTGCCCGGGCTTCGTCGCGGTTTGAGTTCCGAAACTTCAGGTCGATTTCGAGCGATTCGACGAGTCGGCCCTGCTCTTCCAGCTTTCGGAAGAGATCTGCCTTCGCCTGTTTCTGGAGGTCAGCGTCCGTGGCCGCCTGCTGCAGCTGCGATTCGACCTCTTCGAGCTGCTTCATGTATTCGGGCGACTTGAGCTTCTGCAGTTCACGTTGCCGAATCGCAGCGTCAATCGTGAACACGTTTCGCTGCACTCCGCGCCATTCGTCGGCTTGATCCTGACGTAGCATGGCGTAGACCGAGAGCAGCATTACGACGGAACTGGCTGCAAAGACTGCGTGCAGTTTCTGCTGGTTCCAACGGAAGTTGTCTGTTGCTGGCATAGCTGTGGCCGAGCCTTGTGATGGAAGAACTGAGGGGAAGAACGATGTGCGTCAAATATTGAAGAACCATTCTGGAATACCGACAATATACTTCAGAGCAAACGCCCATCTCAGAAGCATCTTGATCGGGAGAATCGCCATCCAGAGAATGAGATTTGAGAACACAAGAAACCGAAAGACTCCCATCCGCACGAAGTAGGTTCTGAGGATTGTGAGTCCCATGATCGGCGGGAGGACGGCGAAGTAGCCGATGATGAGCAGGATCCCAGGAAATTCGCGAAGGAGAATGGTTCCAATTCCGGAACCCTTCGGAAGCCCCTGCCCCAGCCCGTTCCAGAAGAATTCGCTGAGGTTCACGTTGTTGGCGGCCTCGACTTTGTGCACGTCCCAAAATTCGTAGATCCCGAAAAAGTTCCAGTTGGGACCACGCAGGAATGTGCCGAGCACGATGAGTGCCACCCAGAGGGGCAGAAAACCAAACAAAAACGTCGTTACGGCAAATGCTCGCTGCTTGAAGCAGTAATACCCGTTGCCGGCCTTGTTGAAGTCAATGTAGGGAATTGCCATCAAACCACCAAGAATGATGGTTGGAAGAACGACTCCGGCAAGCCACGGATCGAAGTAAACCAGCATCTCCTGCAGACCCAGAAAGTACCACGGAGCCTTCGATGGGTTTGGGGTTTTCACAGACGAGCCGGGTTCTTCCAGAGGAGCTTTCAGCGCGATCCCCCAGAAAATGAGGACGGCAGTGAGGATCACCATGCAGATGAGTTCCGTGTAGACGAGGTCCGGCCACACGAGAACTTTCTCGTTGTCTTCCTGCTCGAAGAGCGGTCGTCCTTCTTCGATGCGGCGATCGTTGTCAACGGCGCGACGGAAATAGATCCATGTGCAGAAGGCAACAATAAAGAGCATCGCGACGATGGGGACGTTGTCAGGTTTGCCCACGATCTGACGGAAGTCATAGTCTGTCAGGCTGAGTCCCATGAAGAGCAGTGAGACGTTCAGCAGGGCGAATGCGACTTTCGGCTTTGTCCACCATTCGCGAAGTGCGATCATGGCCCAGAGGCCGACGATCGAGAGGAAGAAATAGAACACCGGGTTTGAGAAGTAGCGGTCAAAGGTCACCTTAAAGGATTGAGGCAACTCAATGAGGAATCCTTCAGGCGGATATGTGAAGTGGTAGAGGGACAGCATGAGCAGGATTGAGCTCAGGGTGGCCCAGAACGCTGCGACGGGAATGCCGAACCCAAGTTCGCCGTCTTCGCGGTAGCTGCGGAGCGTCCAGGCAGCGTTCAGCAAAAACATCAGCAGGTAGAACCAGCCAAGTCCTGTGAGCACACTGGCGGTGAGATTTGGATGAGCATCTAACATCGAGAGATTACTCTGCTGGGGTTTCTGCGGGAAAAGAAGTTCGGTGCTTACCAGTCCAGTACACAGGGATCTGCAAAATCAGAGCGGCTGACTGATGCCTCCGTCCTTGCGGACGCGCCAGAAGTGAACAGCGATCAGAAGGCTGACGACAAGCGGAATTGCCACGCAGTGGAGAATGTAAAACCGATTCAGCGTTGCCTCGCCAACGAAACGGCCCCCGAGAAGAATGAACTTCGCATCGGACGCGTTCGTAATCAGTTCGTATCCGCTGGTGTTGAACACCTGAAACCCGGGACCCTCGACACCAAGAAACGGAGTGGCCTTGGCCATGTTTGACCCCACGGTGATCGCCCAGATTGCCAGCTGGTCCCATGGAAGCAGGTAACCCGTGAAGGAGAGCAGCAGGGTGAGTACCAGCAGGAGCACTCCGATGACCCAGTTGAACTCTCTGGGAGGCTTGTAGCTTCCGGTCAGGAAGACGCGGTACATGTGGAGCCAGACAGTAATCACCATCGCGTGAGCACCCCAGCGGTGAATTTCGCGCATGATCCCAAGCGTCTGCACGTCCCGGAGCGCCTGAATGTCGTAGAACGCCCACTCCAGCGTTGGCCGATAGTAGAACATCAGCAGCACGCCGGTGATGGTTTCCACAAGAAACAGGAAGAAGGTGATTCCTCCCATGCACCACGTGTAGGAGAGCGCAATGCCCTGTTGTTTGATGGAAACCGGGTGCAGGTGCAGGAAGAAGTTCGTCAGCATCACCACGACGCGGTTACGGCGGTCGGTTGGTGCCGGGTGGCGGAAGACGCTTTTCCAGATCTGTGAGTTTCGAATGTAGTCGCCGACTGACACGTCAACCCCTCAATTCGCCATGGAGGAAAGGCAGAAAGAGCAAAAGAAGTCGCCACCGCCCGTCGGCGGTGAAGAGTAACAGGATCAACCAACACCCACGAAGGAGGATGTGTTGGTCCACTGACCAAGTTCCCGCTGGAACTTGATACTTTTATCAACTTCAAGCATCCCATCTTCGGCAAGCCGCAAGCCGACGCGTTCGAGCGGTCGGGGAGCGGGACCTTCAAAGTTGATACCAGTCTTGTAAAAACCGGAACCGTGACAGGGGCACTTGAATTTCTGTTCACCTTCGAGCCAGTTGGGAGTGCAGCCCAGGTGAGTGCAGACAGTGCTGAGTGCATAGATGCAGCGGACGCCGTCCACCTCGTTGTTGACAACCCAGATGTTGAACTGGGCCTGCCACTTGGTGGATACGGTTCCGGGTGAGTAATCAGAGGGGGGACCGATTTTGAAGCGGGTGGGCGGTTCAACCAGCACGTTGGGCATCATGAATCGTGCCAGTGCAAGAGTTGAAGCGGTTGCTGTCGCAACGAAGGAGCTCCAGGCAATCACGATCGGGCTGCAGAGCGTTGCCAGGAGCGAGCCCAGTGCCGAGCGTCGTTCGACGGCCGGGACTGCAGCGGCCTTTGCGGCCGGAGCGACCGCCTTGCCGGGAAGAGGCTTGGAGGGAAGCGCGACTTTGGGTGCCGCCGGAGCACCGAATTCCGCGGATCGGGCAGCCTTGATCATTTCTGCCGGAGACAGGCCCACCGGTTTTGCGGGGGCGGCAGCAGCAGGAGCCACTGTGCGCCCGGGAGCAGCAGGGGCCGCGGCCGCGGCGGGGGCGGCACCCTGAGCTTTGCCGCTGCGGATCGCTGCCATGATTTCTGCGGGGGACTTTGGAGCACCCGCGGCGGGTGCCGCGGCAGCGGGAGCCGCAGCAGATGGTTTGGCCGCGGCCGGCGCGGCGGCGGCACCGCCCTTGCCAGCACGAATGGACGCGAGAATGTCGGCCGGACTTTTCGGTGCTGCCGCTGTGGCGGCCGGTGGCGGAGCAGACGCAGCAGCGACCGGAGGAGAACTTTCCGGCAGCGATGGTGCGGGGGCCGGAGCGGGCGAGGCGGTGGTTCCGGCCGCCTTTGCCGCTCGGATCTTGTCAATGATACTGCCGGAGGAACCTGGGGAGTCTGTCATTCCGCTGCGCCGACCGTGATAGAGAGGAGAGGGGGCCATCCGGCCACCCAGGAGAAGACGCAAATCGTTGCGATTTCAACATTTTCGCCACGCTTTGCGCAGGCCGCCGAGTTGATTCTGTCTCTGCAGTTTCGGACTGACAAGCCGTGCAAAAGTAGCCGGATTTCTTTTCTCAGAGGCAGGAAGCATAACACCACCATTCCCCGAGAGCGGGAACGGAAATGCGCGATTTGATCGTTGAAATCGGCCATTTCACGCAAACTTTCAGTTCTCAGGAGCCGCTTGAAGCTGTTTCCAGGCGTCCGGGAGACAGTTCAGCAGGTCAGCAGCGATCATACCGCGTGGCGTGTACTTTTCAGCGGCAAGGTCGCCTGCCAGCCCGTGCACATGGACCGCAATCGCAGCCGCTTCGAAGGCAGGCAAACCCTGTCCCAGAAGCGACGTCAGAATCCCAGTCAGCACATCGCCACTTCCCCCTGTTGCCATCCCGGAATTGCCGGTGCTGTTGAGAAACCAGCGGGACCCGTCGGTGACCACAGTTCGGTGCCCCTTCAACACCACGATTGTGTTGTATTCGCGAGCAAATTCAGCCGCCAGACGCTCTCGGCTGCCAGCAATCTCTGAACTGCTCAGGCCCGTCATTCGTGAAAATTCACCTGGATGGGGAGTGATCACGCAGGCGCAGCGGCGCTGCTGTTTCAGCAGCGGTGGAAGTTCCTGTTGCAGGGAGTCCGCATCAAGCACCAGCGGGCAGGCGGCTGAAAGCAGTAAGGCACGAGTCAAGCTTGCCGCTGCAGAAGAACGTCCAAGGCCCGGACCACAACCCACAGCGTTCCGTCCCTGCAGAATCTCATCGATGACCGCCGGGGTTGGCGGCAGCAGCCCTGCCACGTCGTCCGGTAATCCCAGTGTCATCACACAGGGCTCGAACGCAGCGACAAGCAGCTGCACGGAGCGTGGCACGCAGGCCGTTACCAGTCCGGAGCCCGAACGCAGTGCCGCCACGGATGACAGGCAGACAGCTCCGGTGAGCCCCAGCGAGCCACCAGCCAGAGAAACTCGGCCAAAGGTCCCCTTATGGCCATCCACGGGACGCTCAGGCAATGCCGGAAGACCGCAAAGAACAAGGTTTGGCATGACTTTTCACACGCTCCGGGCAAAGAAAATCCGCTTCGGCTCCGGGGAACCGGTCAATGAGCTTCCCTGAATTCTATCCGCTGCCGAATTTCGAAGGAACTGCCAACCGGGAAATGCCGAATTGGGTGAAACGCCTCTGAATTCGAATTCCTCATGGCTCTGGTTGCGTTTTGATGTCAGGATCGACAGACTGATTTCAGCGCGTGACCTGGATCCCCCGGGCTGCGGCCCGATGTCTGACCAGTTTTCACCCTTCACATAAAAACTCAGGAAAAAACACGAGTGCAGATTCTTGGGCTCGATATTGGTGGAGCGAACATTAAAGCGGCGACAGCGGATGGTGAGTCCGCCAGCGTGGCGTTTCCGCTTTGGCGTGCGCCGCAGGATTTGTCTGCGAAGCTCAGCAGTTTGCGGCTGCTCCAAAATTCACATCCCGACATGATCGCACTGACGATGACCGGAGAACTGGCCGACTGTTTTGCGACGAAGGCGGAGGGCGTGCGTCGGATTGTGGAGTCGGTTGAGACGGCTTATCCGGGTGTGCCAGTCCGGGTCTGGCTGACATCCGGTGAATTTGCAGAGCCAGCGGACGCGGTTGAGTTATGGAATCTGGCAGCAGCGGCCAATTGGCACGCGCTGGCGACATGGTCTGCGCGAGCAGTGCCGTCGGGCGCGGGACTGTTGATTGACATCGGTTCCACGACGACTGATCTGATACCGCTGCTGGACGGTCATCCCTGGATTTCAGGGCGAACCGACATGGAGCGTCTGCTGGCTGGCGAACTGGTGTATACCGGGGTCCGGCGGACGCCGATCTGTGCCCTCGCGAACTCTGTTCCGCTGCGGCGTTCCGAACCGAACGGCGAAGTGGCTCAGATCCCACTGGCGGCTGAGTTTTTCGCGACAGCGCTGGACCTGCATCTGCTCACTGGTGACACAGCAGAGGATGCAGCAAACTGCGACACGGCGGATGGCAGGCCTGCGACGCGCGAGTGGGCAGCGAATCGCCTCGCACACCAGATGTGCTGCGATTCCACCGAACTTGAAATGTGGCAGCTGCGGGAGATCGCGGATTGGCTGGTGGAGCGTCAGGTGCAGTTCATTGTCGCCGCCGTTCGGCGTCAGTTGATTACTTTACAGCGGGAGCTTGCGGTTTCTGGACGCGAGGGGGAGCTGATCCAGCCGTTAGTGAGCGGCAGTGGCAGCTGGCTTGCAGAGCGGGTGCTGGAGGCAAGCGCCGCGCGAATGCTGGCGACAGCGGATTTGTCGGGCATGTTTGTGCGGAACATCAGTGCATCTGCGGCCGCATTTGCTGTGGCCCGTTTGGCTGCTGAGCGCTGCCTGGATGACTTGCTGCCGATTTCTCCGGAGGTCATTTGATGGCGGACAGGCTGGTTGAGATTCCCTGCGAGGGGCGTGGCCTGGTGCCGTTTCATCCGAAGCGTGTGCCGCACCTGTTCACTGACGTGCTCGTTCTTGGTGGCGGCATTGCGGGCATCCGCGCGGCACTTGCAGTGGACTCATCACTGCGAACCGTGGTGGTGACAAAGGACGTTCTGCAGCAGTCGAACAGCGTTTATGCACAGGGTGGCATAGCGGGAGTACTGGATCCACTGGATGATTTTGCCAGTCACGCGGCCGACACAATTTCTGCTGGCAAAGGTCTCTGTCACAGTGGGATCGTGGACCTCGTGGTGCGTGAGGCTCCGCAGCGGATTCAGGAGCTGGTTGGATTTGGAGCAGAGTTTGACCGAGTGGGCGAAAATCTGGCACTCACCCTTGAAGGTGGCCACAGCCATGCTCGGGTGGCCCATGCTTTGGGTGACGCCACAGGTCAGGAAGTCATGCGGGCAATGACGCGCCTGGTTCAGTCGCAGCAGCACATTGATTTCTGGGAAAAGACTTTTATTCTGGATCTGCTCACTGAGGGCCGCACCTGCAGAGGTGCGCTGGTTTGGAATGCCAACCACGGTCGCACATTTGTATGGGCGAAACAGACAATTCTCTGCACCGGCGGCGCCGGAGCGCTCTACCGCGAGACAACAAACCCTCCGATCGCCACTGCGGACGGTCACGCAGCAGCCCTGAGGGCCGGTTGCGAACTGCGGGATATGGAGTTCATGCAGTTTCATCCCACGGTGCTGTACATCGCCGGCAGTTCACGGCACCTGATTACGGAAGCGGTTCGCGGTGAAGGCGCACATCTGCTCGACTGCCGCGGCCACCGTTTTATGCAGGATTACAATTCATCCGGTGAATTGGCGCCCCGGGATGTGGTCAGCCAGGCGATCACCGAGCAGATGGCTCGCACTGCGCATCCCTGTGTTTATCTGGATTTGTCACCGATTGGTCGGGAGCGGGTGAAGCTGAGGTTTCCGCACATCAGTCGAGTGTGTGCGGATTTCGGACTGGATCTGGCGCGTGATCGTGTACCCGTACGTCCGGGGGCTCACTACATGATTGGTGGCGTGATTACGGACGAGGAAGGTCGGACGAATCTGGAGAATCTGTGGGCAGCCGGGGAAGTCACCAGCAGTGGCCTTCATGGCGCGAATCGCCTCGCCAGCAACAGTCTGCTTGAGGGACTGGTCTTTGGTTTGCGGTGTGGGCGGAATGCATCGAGCAGCGCCGAGGGAATGTCGGATCGGTTTTCAGTACCGGCGGTTGAATGGCAGGCCGAGCGGGAAGTGCCCGCCGGTCACGAGCAGCTGGATATTCCGGACCTGAAAAACTCACTGCGGAGTCTGATGGGACGCAGTGTGGGGATCGTCAGGAATGAGCGGGAGTTGTCGGCGGCGTGCAGGCAACTGGACTTCTGGACCGGATACGTCTGTCGGAGGGACTTGAGCGACCCGTCCGGCTGGGAACTTCAGAACATGCTTCTGGCAGCTCGAGCGATGGCAGCAGCGGCGCTGGAACGCCGCGAAAGCCGGGGTGTGCACGCACGCAGCGACTTCCCCGAGGCTCAGGAGAGTCAGCGAAATCACATCGTCGTGCGGCGGGAGCAGTGAGGCAGAAACATGACGCGAGTTCTGGTGACCGGGGCAGCCGGATTTATTGGAATGCACACAACGCGGCGATTGCTGGAGCGGGGCGACAGCGTCATCGGCATTGATAACCTCAACAACTACTACCCGGTCCGGCTCAAGCAGGATCGACTGGCCCAGCTGGCCGATCATCCGCAGTTTCATTTTGAGCAGCTTGGGCTGGAAGATCGCAGTAGTCTGGAGAGGCTGTTTCGCGACCGTCCCTGCGACCGCGTCATCCACCTTGCCGCCCAGGCCGGCGTCCGCTACTCACTCACTAACCCCCACGTCTATGCGGATTCAAACATCACAGGCTTCGTCAACCTGCTGGAATGCTGTCGCCATCACCACGTGGAACATCTGACGTATGCATCATCCAGCAGCGTCTACGGGGCCAACAGGAAGGTGCCTTTCTCTGTTGAAGATCGAGTGGATCATCCGGTGAGTCTGTACGCGGCGACCAAGCGAGCAAACGAGCTGATGGCGCACACTTACAGCCACCTGTTCGGCCTGCCCACAACAGGTCTGCGTTTCTTCACCGTCTACGGCCCGTGGGGCCGCCCCGACATGGCCATCTGGCTGTTCACCGAAGCGATTCTCGCCGGGCGTCCGATTGATGTCTTCAACTTCGGACGCATGCGGCGCGACTTCACGTATATTGATGACATTGTCGAAGGTGTGATTCGCACCAGCGACACGCTCCCGGTGCCACGTCCTGATGCGGGTGAATCCACCGCAGGTTCCCCGACAGCACCGTGGAGGCTTTACAACATCGGCAACAATCAGCCAGTTGAACTGCTGCGGCTGATCGAAGTCCTTGAAGAAGCACTTGGACGTCGCGCCGAAAAACGTCTGCTGCCGATGCAGCCAGGTGACGTGGAAGCCACCTGGGCAGATATCGATGATCTGCAGCGCGAAGTCGGATTTGCTCCACGAACCCCGATCGAGACCGGTGTGCAGCGATTTGTTGAATGGTATCGGGGCTGGCAGTCAGCTGCGGTCAGCGAGCATTGACAGGATCGACATCCACCGCCAGCTCGACATCTTCGGGCAGCTGCAGCTGGTCTTCGACCTTCAGCCAGAGCGAGCGGATGAGTTCCGGTGTGGGCCCGCAGATCTGGAGATGAAATCTCCACAGATTTCGCAGACGGACAACAGGTGCCGGAGCCGCTCCAAGAATTCGCAGTTCGACTGTGTCACCGCTGCGTGCGGCACGGAGCCGATCGGCGACGGCAATCGCCGTTTCCCGAGTTCGCTGCTCGTCAGGTCCTCGAAAAATCACGCGCGTCACACAGGTGAACGGAGGCGCTTTGGCTTCGTTGCGTTCGGTGAGTTCGTGTCGGGCAAAGCCGATGTAGTCGTGACGGGCTGCAAACTTCACCGCCGGATCGTCCGGCGTGGATGTCTGCACAAGGACGCGCCCCCCCCGTTCCCCGCGACCCGTACGCCCGGCCACCTGCGCGATCAGCTGAAACGTGCGTTCCGCCGCCCGAAGATCCGGCTGACGCAGCATCGTGTCAGTATCAACAACTCCCACAAGCGTCACATTCGGGAAATCAAGTCCTTTGGCAATCATCTGAGTCCCCAGCAGGATCTCCACTTCCCCGCGACGAAAACGGTCGAGCGCTTCATCGTGGCTGCCAGGCTTTCTCATGGAGTCGCTGTCCATTCGCAACACCCGCGCGCCGGCAAACAGTCCCTGCACCTCTTCATCCAGCTTCTGAGTTCCCGTGCCCAGATAACGCACGGCATTGCTGCCACAAGCCGGACAGTTTGACGGAGGATCCGCCTGATATCCGCAGCTGTGACAAACAGCTTTGCCCGCATCGCGATGCCACGTCAGTGAAATGTCGCAGGACGAGCACTTAATGCCGGCACCACACGAACGACACCATACCACCGGCGAATAGCCCCGAAGATTCAGAAACAGGATCACCTGTCCCTTTTCATTCAGCGATTTGCCGATGGCCGTGTACAGAGCCCGGCCGATGCTGAAGCCACGCCTGATCCGCGGATCCTCCCGCGTGTCAATCACATGGACCGGTGGCATCGGGCGATCGGCCACGCGGCTGGGCATCGATACCAGCGTGTCCATCCGACGGTGGGCGCGGAGCCATGATTCCAGCGTCGGCGTGGCGGATCCCAGAATCAACGGAATCCGCAAATCCTCACAGCGACGCCGAGCCACTTCCCGCGCGTGATATCGAGGTGTGCTGTCCTGCTTGAACGACGGCTCATGCTCCTCATCAATAATGATCATCCCCAAATGTGGTGCCGGTGCAAACACAGCACTCCGGGCTCCCACCACAACGTCCACAGCCCCGGACGCAATCTGCTGCCACTGCCAGTGACGATCCGCATCACTCATGTGACTGTGCAGCACTGCCACCGATCGAAAACGACTGCGAAAACGCCGGATCGTCTGCGGAGTCAAACTGATTTCGGGGACCAGCACGATCGCCTGCCGACCATACGAAACCACTTCCCGGATCGACTGTATGTAGACCTCCGTCTTGCCGCTCCCCGTCACCCCGTGAAGCAGCAGCGTCTCGTGGCGACTTTCCCGGAGCGGTCGGAGAATCTGATTGAGTGCCTGCAGCTGCTGCAGGCTCAGGTTGAGGTCGGCTTCATGGATGCTCTGAGCATTGTCGTCGCCGGAAATGTCGGAACGGATGCGGATGGCTTCGACCCATCCCTTCTTTCGCAGCGTCGAAAGCGGGCCCGGTCCACAACCCACTCGCTCACACAATTCCGCTGCCGCGATCGGAGCCGTGGACTCCCGCAGCAGGGTTAATAAGGTTCGCTGCTGAACACTGAAGCGACCGCCTCCAGCAAGCGCGGCCACCCCCGCGTCCGTCAGCCGCACATGCTGAACCTCCCGTGTCCCACTCCTGTGACGCACCCCAGCCGGAATCACGCTGTCCAGAACCTGCCCCCAGCCACACAGGAATCGCTCGCCAATCCAGCGAGTCAGGCTGAGCATTGAACTGTCCAGCAGAGGTTCCTGATCCAGCAGCCCCTCCAACTCCTTGAGCGGACCACGAACCTGACCCGTTTCCGACGCATGCACGTCCACACAGTAACCAGTGCTGGAACGATTCCCACGACCCAGCGGTGCAAGCACTCGCTGGCCAGGCTGCAGCATCCCGCGAAGCGCCTCCGGAATTCGATACGTGTAAGGGCGCTCCAGCGGCAGATTGAACACGACTTCAGCCAACTGAACATCATCCTGGGCCGCTGCCAGCCACTCCGGCGTTTCTGCAAATCCGAAAAGTCCCTGAGACACGGAAAAACCTGGAAGAACGTTGGGAGAAGAGAGTAAGCCACAAGCGGCAGCCCGATGGCAGTCGCTTTCACCGCCGGGGGCTGCGATAGTCGTCTTTCGCTCCGCGAAAGAACGGCATTGAATGTCCTTTCGCAGAGCGAAACGCGACTCTGGGCAGCGTTCGCGCCGTTGCACTATCCCAGCTGCGCACTGCAGGAATACCGCAAATGCTTTTCAACCTGCTTCGAATGCTATGGCTGCTTTGAAGAGAACGGGCCGAAGGATTCTGCTGCCTCCGTTCGTCCCAGTTCTTTCAGGACGGACCTGAGTCCTGTCAGGTTCTGCTGAAGACTTTCTTCGGCATCCAGTTGTTCGCGATGGTCGATGATGCCGATGGGGCCAGTGTATCCGGAGTCGAGGATGATTTTGAGAAGGTTTTGGTCATGGCGGCCTGATCCGATGGGCAGGATTTTGGGTTGCGCGTTGTCGTTCATGCCGTTGAGGTTCAGGCAGATCAGCCAGGGCTTCAGGAGTTCCAGCTGGGCAGCGAAGTCTGCGATATGATCATGGGCGTGGTGCAGGTTGTAAACGACGCCCACGTGATCCGCCTGATGGTGCTCTTTCAGGTACTTGCAGACATCCACCATATTGCGCGGTTCGCCGCTCCAGCCACCGTGGTTGTAGAGCCCCAGTTTCAGCTTCAGGCGAGCCGTTTTTTCGACCATTGGCAGCAGCGCGGTGGCAGCCGCTTTGACGCGTTCTTCGTGGGAGCCTTCGGGCGGAGCGGCGAACATCAGCCAGATCTGCGGATGAATGCCGTGCTTCTGAATGAGCGGTTCCATGGCCGGATGCCAGCTCCAGAAGGCGAAGTACTCGATCCCCTGCTTTTTGTACTGCAGAATTTCTTCTTCGAATGTCGCCACATGCGATTCGCGCCAGTCGTAGGCCACGCGAGTCATGCCAATTCGTTTCACCATTTCAGCACGTTCAGCCGGACCTCGCTGTTTTGCATCAAATGGAACGATGCACCAGGCAACCAGACGGTCGCGATGGAAGCTGGTCGCGTCCGGCGGTTCCGCAGCGTATGTCGAGCAGGTGACGAGGGCAATGGTCAAAACTGCGAATGCCGTGATGCGAAGAAATCGTGTCATGGAGATGACTCAGTTCAGGGTTCAACTGACAGGGCGAAACACGCAGCCGGCGTGATACGGAATAAAGAGAGAGCGTGGCACGGTGAGCAGCCGAGTGGCACCGACTGCTCACCGCCGGTCAACCCTCTTCGACAATTAACAGAAATGGGCACCGCGAGTATTTACGTAGACGGCGTACAGCGAGGTGCTGCCGGTCATGAACAGGCGATTGCGTTTGGTACCTCCGAAACACACGTTGCTGCAGATTTCCGGGAGCAGAATCTGGCCGATGCGCGCTCCGTCCTCAGCTGCGAAAATGTGCACGCCGTCGTAGCCGTCTCCGACCCAGCCCGCACTCGCCCAGATATTGCCGTGAATGTCCGCGCGGATGCCATCTGCAAAGCCCGCCTTCGTTGCGCCATCGGGCATTTCCAGATTCATTGAGGCGTACTCGCGGCCATTGGCCAGCTTTTTGGCGTCAATCACGTCCCAGACCCTGATATTTTTGGGAGCATCAGGGTAATGGGAGGAACCGGTGTCGGCCGCGTAGAGCTTTTTGTAGTCCGGTGAAAAACAGACGCCGTTCGGCTTGAAGATGTCGTCAGCCACCTGGAAGAGCTTGCCGGTGCTCGCTTCCCAGCGATACAGGGCCTCTTTCTGGTAGGGCTGCACCGAACCAGTGTCGGCAAGCGTGCCCTCGTAATCCATGAGTGCTCCGTAGCCCGGATCACTGAACCAGATGTCACCGGTTTCGGGGTGCACCACACCGTCGTTGGGGGCATTGAGCGATTTGCCGTTGAAGGTGCTGGCGAGCACCGTGCGGGTGCCGTCGTGCTCGTAGCGCGCCACACTTCGCGTCAGGTGCTCAAACGAAATCTGACGGCCGTGCATGTCGAACGTGTTGCCGTTACTGTTGTTCGCAGGGTTGCGAATCACAGACACGTGGCCGTCGTCTTCGATCCAGCGATGCTGAATGTTGTTGGGAATGTCGCTCCAGACCAGATACCTGCCCGAACCATTCCATGCAGGGCCTTCCGCCCAGAGCATGTTGGGACTGTGGTAGAGTCGCTGGATCGGAGTGTTGCCCAGCTTCAGTTTCGCGAACCGCTTGTCCCGCTCAACGAGACGGTAATCGGGATAACGAACCGGCCCGGCATTTGGACCGTACTCGTCCTCCGCAGTCGCCTGAACAGCAGCGACGGCTGCTGCGGCGGCCGTCAGAAAACCGCGGCGAGCGACGGAAGGAAAGCTGGAAGATGACGCTGCGGGGTGGGACATTGAGATTTCTCCTGCAGAAAACCGGGCGGAATCAGGACACCGTGGTCCCGGCATTCTGACGAATTGCAGCCGCAAGTCACAGCGTGCCGACTGTTTCAGGACAGGGAATTTGTGGGAAAATGAGGAATGCAGGAAAACGCAATCGCCTCGCCTCCCACTCCCCGCACCTGTCACGCCGAATTTTCAAAAATCTCACCCAAATTCCACTTCCCACCCAAACCCCCATCAGTTAAACTTCGGGTTCTCTCTCTCGCACTGACAGAGTCCCCTGGAATTGATTCCGCGGCCACGGAATCTTCATCGTTCAGGACTCCGCCCGTGCACATTGCTTCTGCCCCCAAAAGCTCCAGGTCCGCTCAACTGCCGGTTGTGTCGGGCATTTGCGCAACTGTCATTCACCGCCTCCTGCAGCTCGCCTGCCCGTCCACGTGCACGGCGTTTTCTGCTCTGCTGTCCTGCAGCGATCTGTCCCACGCCGAACGGCTCCTGCAACACTCAATCAAAGACCTGTCATCCAGCGTTCCTCCCCAGGCCCCCCGCCTGAACGACTGGCTGCTGCTGACGCTCTTCTCACTGCTCCGCCACGACACCGCCACTGCAGCCGCGTATCTCCGGCAGGCCGACTGGAAATCCAAAGAGATCTCCTCCGACGATGCGTCCGCCGATCGGCTCGTTCTCGTGCTGCAGCTCAGCCACTGCCTTGAAGCTGTGATCTCAGGCAGCCATCAGGATGCCGAAGATCTGCTGGACGCCTGCGAATCACAGCCGGATACCAGTCGCAGTCCGGACCGCTTATGGCTTGTACTCCAGCTGCGTACGGCCACTGCTCTCAGCCGTTCGCACTATCGAACCGCATGGCGAAACTGGCAGGCCGCCATGCTCATTCACAGAACGGTCGTTTCCCCGGCAGCTCAGCCGGAACCTGGCTCCAGCGAAACGTGGCTGCAGACGATGGCCCTGCAGGAAGCCGCTGCTGAAATGAACTGAACGGGGCTGCTACATCGGGCCTGGCTTTGGCTCAACGGGCGGGCGTACAAGCGGAGCCTGGCCCAGCGGAGCCTGGCCGGGAAGTTCACCCTGCAGTCCCGGGGGTGCCTGGCCGCGGTTTGTGGGCAGTTTCACTTCACGGCCAAACGGGACGAAAATCGGCGGCACTTCATCCATCTGCATACGTCGCTGTGTGAGTTCTCCCTCCTTATCGGGGTTGAACAGCAGCAAACCGCGGAAGACCTTCTGCATGAGTTCTGCGTCACCGCATTCGCGGGCGAGTTCTGCGAGTCTGACGCGAGGTTCAATTTCGGTGATCGTGCTGCTGACGGTCGGCATGAGTGCCCGCATTTCCTCGCGGAGCGCTTCGAGTCGTTCCAGGTTTTGCCGGGACTTGTCGAGCAGGTCACCATCTTCAAGCAGTTCCGCGAGCTGTGCCAGAACTCGCATCCCGTCGATGGATCTGGGAAATCGGATGCAGGCCGCAAGGACCTCGTTGAGCACTCCATTGGCTGCGTCTTTGTCTTTTTCCGCAAGCGCCAGTTTGCCGATCTGAAAGGCCATCATCGGACTCCCCTCGGCCTCCCGCATCCCACGTTCGATGGCTGTGCGCGCTTCCTTGAGTTTTCCGGAGGCGATCAGATCCTCAGAGCGGTAGAGGGCGGCAGTAATCTGATTATCAACCATGCCGATGTATTTGTCGGAGTCCTTCAGCGTGCCCAGCTGGAGGCGGCAGTCGAGCAGCCGTGATGCCTTGACGCTGTTGGTGGGGTCGGCAGGGAATTCCTCGATGGCATCCGCGTAAAGCGTCTCTGCCTCCGCGTAATTGCCCCGATCAAACTCAATCTCCGCCAGCTGATACAGCACCTTGGCCTTTTCGTAGCCGACTTTCTGCAGCTCCCGGAGATGCACGATGGCGGCGTCCCAGGCCTGAGCGGTGGCCAGCATTCCGCAGGCAATAAATCTGGCCTGATTGCCAACCTCGGGATCACCGACAAGGGAGTCGAGGGTCGTGATCGCGGCCTGAAGCTGTCCGGACGTTCCGTAGGCCCGCCCAAGACTGAGCAGTGCTTTGGCCCGGAGTTCGGGGTTTTCCGATGCTTTTTTCAGAAGCGGGATTGCCTTGAGCGGCATGCTTCTGCCGAGGAACAAAACGCCATCAAGAAACTGCGCGTGGGCTTCGAAGGCCGGGTATTTACGAAGTTTTTCAAGCCGTTGCTGAAGGAGATCGCGATTGCCGACTTCACCTGCGGCCAGAGCGTCCTTGAAAAGCTGCTGGCCGTCTTCCGGAGAAATGCGGCTGACGAGCATTCCGGCGACCGCCACCCCAAAAATTCCTATCACCAGCCAGACCCACCAGGGAGCACCAGTGGGAGGCCTGTAGGCGGGAGCGGAAGTTCGTGGGGAATTCGTGCTCATGTGAGGAAATTCGGCAGAACGGGCGAAAAAAAGGAAGATGTCCGGGCTGGACTTTCAATGGAAAGCATACGACAGTCAGGGATTGAGTATTGGAAGAATCCCGGGGAAAAGA
Organism: Planctomycetaceae bacterium; assembly: GCA_046074645.1. GTDB lineage: Bacteria > Planctomycetota > Planctomycetia > Planctomycetales > Planctomycetaceae > SXXK01. The sequence continues at coordinate 30,796 of JBJTOP010000421.1, forward strand.
CCGCGGCAGCAGCGAAAAGCTGGCTCGGCGTAGGTGTTGCCCGAATAATGGGAAGCTCGGCGTCATGGCCAAAGACCCCCAAAAATCCACTCGTCGCGAACTTCTGGCAGCCGTCGCACCGGCATCCACCCCCACTCCCGCACCCACCGGCTCCCCCGTAGCCGGACCGGCCGGCTCCCCCAGCACACCCGCAGTCCGCACTCTGCAACGCCCTCCTGCCGGTGGAAGTACTCTCCGCCTGTCAACTCGCGCCATGGCCTGTGATTTCACAGTCATCCTCAATCCCTCAGAAAACCCGCCCGTCACCGCCGCCGGTGAAGCTCTCGAACGCATCCACACCGCGGAAAGCTGGATGTCCATCTATCGGGAACACAGCGAAATCTCCACCGTAAACAGGCTGGCTGGCGAACAGGCTGTGCCCGTGAGTGCCCAGTTGCAGGACCTGCTGCAACTGGCCGCTCGTCTGCACGAACTCACCAACGGTGGCTTCGACCTGGCTTCCGGCTGTCTCACCCAGCTTTGGCGAGCGGCCCGCAGGGCCGGGAGATTGCCGGAACCACACGAAGTGGATGCTGCCCGCGCTGCCTGCGGATTCAGGCACGTGCAGCTGGATCGGAGTTCCGGGACCGTGCGTTTCGACCACCCGGAGGTTCGTCTGGACCCGGGAGCCATCGGAAAGGGGGTGGCGATTGACGATGCCGCCCTCTGGCTCGCCAGTCGCGACGAGGCACCACCTGACTTCCTCATCCATGGCGGACACAGCAGCATCCTTGCCCGCGGCGCACACAATGGACACCCCGGTTTTCCTGTCGGCCTGGGCAATCCGCTTTTCACGCGCCAGCGGATGGCCACGCTCCTGCTGCACAACCAGGCGATGGGGACCAGCGGTTCGAATATTCAGTTTTTTCGACATCAGGGCCGCCGGTACGGGCACATCCTTGACCCTGCCACCGGCTGGCCTGCCGAAGGCGTGCTCTCGGTCACCGTGCTGGCACCCTCAGCCGCCGTCGCCGACGCACTTTCCACTGCTTTTTTTGCTGTTGGGGTCGAAAAGGCGGTTGATTGTTGTCGCCGAATGCCCGAAATTGCCATGATACTCACTCCCCTGCCGGATCGCGGCACCCTGCTGCGACCACTGGTCATCGGAATTCGTCCCAACCAGATTTTCTGGGACGAAGAACAAACAGAACCCATTTTCCTTTCCCCGCATTTGCCGGAATAATTCTTTCTGCTTTCCCAATTGACGATGGTCGGTCGAAATTTCCGATTGAATTCGTGTAGACTTCCATTTCAATTTTCATTTGCCTGATGATTTTCCGGGACCCCATACGGAGCCTCTGTCCAGTGGCTGAAATTCGTCGCCAATCCGTTGCCGCGGTGCTGATGCTGGTCATCCTGCGTCTGTCCATCGGCTGGCAACTCCTTTACGAGGGACTCTGGAAAATCCGGTCTCTCGGGACGCCCAATCCATGGTCAGCCGAAGGCTACCTTAAAAATTCCCAGGGGCCCATGCGTCCGTTGTTCCGGGCCCTGACGGGTGATCCCAACGACACCCAGTGGCTCGACCCCGACGTCGTGGCCACTCGCTGGGATGCATGGCGCGCACGTTTCAGCAGCCACTACAGACTGAACGAATCCCAGCAGGCTTCACTCGCCCGACTCGTGGATGGCGCTTCAACCTCCTCAGCCCCGCTGGAAAAACTCCCGGAAGGCCTTGACTTCAAACAACTGAAGCTGGACTCCGTAATCCGCTACGACGCCACAAAAAAGCTGCTCATCATCGACGGTTCACAGCACATCCTGCCGTCAGAAAAGCAAACTTTGGACAAGGCTGTCGAAGGCAGGGCCGGCCCCCAGTATGACGCGTGGCGCGTCGCCTTCGATGCCGCCTACGCTCGCGCCACCCGCCTCTCTTACAAAGAACGACTCCGCGCCCACCTGCTTGGTAACCCGGACAACGCCGGACGAATCGACGGTCGCATCAGCCAGATTCTTCTGTACCAGCAGCTCCTCACGCGCTACGAACAGAAACTCGCCGATGCCGACCTCCCGTACCAGCTCGAACACCTCAACCGCACCTGGTCCGACACCCGCGAAAAAGGCTCCGAACTCGCCGGTCCCGTCCGTGCTCTCGATGCTGAACTGCAGGAAGAGGCCCAAAAGCTGCTCTCACTCCAACAACTTCAACTCGGCCCACCCCCGGAACCATGGACGGCCCTGCGACTGATCGATCTGGCCACAATCGGCGGACTGGCAGGACTGGGACTGCTCCTGCTGCTGGGCCTCTTCACTCGACCCGCCGCTGCCGCCGCTGCCCTGATGATCTTCGGCTTCTACCTTGCCATGCCACCGCTCCCGGGACTCCCGGAAGCACCCGGCCCGGAACACAGCCTGATTGTCAACAAGAACCTCATCGAAGTCTTCGCTCTGGCTGCCCTCGCCTGCCTTCCCACAGGCGTCTGGTTCGGTCTCGACGGCATCGTCACCAGGTTCATGGCCCCCCGCAGGCAAGGTAAAGTGCGAACAGCCCCCTGATCTGTTCGTCAACCTCTCGTTTTCGTCCCAATTCTTCCCCAATCACACCAGACAACGCCGCGCGAAACGTCAACCGCGCACCGCGTACTCAATACCACGAGAGTCCTCAAACATGGATATCACCCCGGAACAGTCTGCCATCGGCAAGGACAACTTCAACGAAGCTGTCGGCTTCACTCGCCGTGATCTGCTCAAGGCGGCCGCTGTCGGAACCGCCGGCCTCGGAGCTCTCTATTTCCACTACGAAAAGCTCAACGGGTCCCCCGTTCGCACGGCGTTTATCGGCTGCGGTGACGAAGCCAACGTACTGATCACCGAGCACCCTGCGGACTTCATGCAGATCGTGGCCATCGCCGATCCTCGGCCTGCCAACCTGGAACGCACGTTCAAAGGCAGTCACCCCGAAGTCCGCATCGGCCTCAATGCAAAACTCGGTGCCGCCAAAGCCAGCGAAATCAAGGTTTACGGAGACCACCTCGAACTCCTGAAAGACAAAGACGCGCTCGGCCTCGAAATGGTCGTTATCGCCGTGCCGCTCAGCCAGCACGCACCCATCGCCATCGCCTGCATGGAAGCCGGACTGCATGTGCTCACCGAAAAACTCATGGCACACAATGTCACTCAGTGCAAACAGATGATCCGCATGGCCGAACAGCGCGGACTGCTGCTCGCCGTCGGCCACCAGCGTCACTACAGCGTGCTCTACGACAACGCCAACGACCTGATCCAGCGAAGTCTGCTGGGCGACATCAAATTCATCCGCGCCCAGTGGCACCGCAACAACAGCTTCCCCGGGAGCGACAGCTGGAAAAAGTGGGATCGCGGTCCCGAAGCCAGAAAAGATCGCGAACACCTGCTGAAACTGGAAAAATCCGGTCGACTCTCGGAACTTGGCTACGACAGCGCCCGACAGCTGGTTGACTGGCGACTCTACAACAAAACGGGCGGTGGGCTCATGGCCGAACTGGGCAGCCACCAGATGGACGCTGCCAGCATCTTCCTCGGCAAAGTGCATCCGCTCTCCGTCCAGGGCTACGGTGGCCGCAACTTCTACGGTGTCAAAGGTGTCGGTCCAAAGGAAAACTGGGACGATGACCGCGATATCGACGATCATATTTACGTCACCTTCGAATTCCCCGGACGACACCACCAGCAGGACCAGAACGACGTCGCCATCGTCACCTACTCGTCCATCAACACTAACCGCCAGGAATTCTACGGCGAAACTGTCTTCGGCAGCCGTGGTACCCTGATCATGAAGGAAGAAAAGGAAGCCCTGCTCTACAAGGAACAGTCCGCAGGCAGCGGCGGTGGACTCGAACAACGCCTCTGGGTGCTCGACAGCTCCGCAGGCGGCGGACCAGTGCTCGACAGCTACAACACCAGCGGTCCTTCCGCTGCCGGTGCCATGACCAAAGGCGCCATGGGCGACAAAGTCAGCCGCGGATACCGCGAAGAAATGGAACACTTCTGTTTCTGCGTACGCAATGGCCGCGGCTGGCAGGAACTTCGCTGCAACGGACGCGTCGCCATGGCAGACGCCATCATGGCGCTCACCGCAAATCTCGCCATGAAACACAAAAAACGCATCGTCTTCAAAGAAGAATGGTTCGACGCCGACAACGATGCCGCTCCCGAAACCGATCCACAGGTTCAGGCGTAAACATCCCGCGAAGCACTGCCACAGCCGACAATGTCTGCCAATCTGATCGATACCCACTGCCACCTCGAATCCGATTCCTTTCGCGCGGATCTTGACGATGTGCTGCACCGCGCCCGAACCGCCGGCGTCGTGCGAATGCTCACCATCGGCATCAACGCCGCCTCCAGCCGCGCCGTCGTTCTGCTCGCCAACCGCTACGACTGCCTCTCCGCCATTGTCGGCATCCACCCCAACCACACACTCGAAACCAAACCCGGAGACTGGGAACAAATCGAACAACTCGCCGCCCACCCCCAGGTCGTCGGCGTCGGCGAAACCGGAATCGATAACTACTGGAAAGATGCCCCGCTGGACGGCCAGCGCGACGCCTTCATTCAGCACATCGAACTGTCTCGTCGTGTTGGAAAACCCTTCGTTGTGCACTGTCGCGAAGCCGAACAGGAAGTCCTTGATGTCCTGCGACAATCAGCCGCCGCAGGACCTCTCAACGGCGTTATGCACTCCTTCTGCGGCAGCCCGGAAACTGCCGCTGCCTGCCTCGAACTCGGGCTCTACCTGTCCTTCAGCGGTATGCTGACCTACAAAAAGAACGACGCGCTCCGCAGTCTTGCCGCCACCGTGCCGCTGGATCGACTCCTCGTCGAAACCGACGCACCGTATCTGGCCCCACAGGCCTTCCGCGGCAAACGCAATGAACCCGCCTGGGTCGCGCATACAAACGCGTGCCTCGCCGAAGTCCATGGCATCGATCCCGAAGCCATGGCTCGACAGACCACCGCAAATGCACATCGGCTGTTCTTCAGCCGCGGATAGTCCTGATGGCTTTCCCAAATAATCTCAAATAGTTTGGGAATCCTGATTGGTTTTGGGGACTTCTGAAATGGAGGGGCGACGCAGACGCGACGCCCGAAGTTTCACATTGACCAAACCACAGGAGTTCATCCTGAAAACTATGTCAAAGATACTGCTGATTTCGGCCGTCTGCACCGCCCTCGGAATCGTCGCCTCTCATCAGCCCCCCGTCCAGAAGGCATTCGGCACACAGGCACGCACAGTCGCCAGCTGGACAAAAAATGCCAAAGAAGGCGAAACTGGTATCACTCCAGAACAACGCCGTCGCAACACTTCAACAGGCCATGGCTCAGGTTGACCTGCGACTCGCAGAAACGCGACGACACCTCGACAACATGCCCGTCTACACCGCCCTCGCTGTCACCGGTGATGCCGTCGGACGCTCCGATATGGTCAGCGATTCACTCGAAAACTGCCTCGCCGCCAATCAGACCTTCCTCACAGCGCCACGCAAATCAACAACGGCCAACCCCATCGCCACCGCCAGCCCCGGACCCGCCGTCAATGCTGCCGACTTCCTCGCCCCAGCCGCTGAAGCACCGCAACTGGAACCTGCCCGCGAAACCCCTCCGACTGTGTCAGAACTCACGGACGCACTCCGTAACCTCGTGATGGAACACCGCACCAACACCAATTGAAA
>JBJTOP010000422.1:0-9170 GCA_046074645.1 Planctomycetaceae bacterium
CGCCACACCAGCACCTGCCACACCAGCACCGGCGACACCAGCACCTGCCACACCGGCACCTGCCACACCGGCACCCGCCACACCGGCACCCGCCACACCGGCACCCGCCACACCAGCGCCGGCGACACCAACCCCCGAGACACCAACCCCACCCGCTCCAACACCGGTTGAGCCAGCTCCAAAATAACGTTCCGGCGGCGAGGTGAACGAGTGTCCCCCCCCACAGAATCGCTCAATCCCATTTTCGCCTGAATTCTCGCTTCGCGTCATCTGGTTTGCTCCGCAGGCATTCTGCGGAGAGAATCACAGCAGATAAGTTCCGCCGGGGCTCCTGCAGCAAGTCGCCTGGAAGGCGATACAGCCACGGCACAGGATTTCAGGAAGTGATGACGGCTGATGGTTGATCTCAGGTTCGGCTTGATCGGATGTGGCGCATGGGGGATTCACCACGCCAGTGCCATTCGGGAAACTCCGGGGGCGACCCTTGTGGCGGTTGCTGCTCGGTCGGAGTCTTCACAAGCAGCAGCGCGGGAAATCTGTCCGGAGGCAGCGGTGATGGCCGACTATCGGCAACTGCTGGCGCGGACTGATCTGGACGTGGTGGATATTGCAGTGCCCACTCATCTGCATGGCGAGATCGCCTGTGCAGCTCTGGAATCAGGTCGGCATGTGCTGCTTGAAAAGCCGATGGCGGGAACGCTGGAAGAATGCAGCCGGATACTCACGGCGGCCCGTCTCTCCCGACGGCTGCTGGCGGTTGGTTTTCAGCTGCGTCTGTCAGGGCTCTGGGGGCGTGTTGAAGAACTGCTGCGGGAAGATGCAATTGGGACGCCGCTGTATTGTCTGATCGAGCTGTTTGGTGGTCCCTGCCTGGGTGCTGGTTGCTGGCGCTATGACCGCGGCAAGGTGGGCAACTGGATTCTGGAGGAGCCCATTCATTTCTTCGACCTCGCGCGGTGGTACTTAAGCTGTCATGGAGAGCCGACAGCAGTCACGGCACGGTCGAATTCGATCGACGACAGTCGCCCGCTGCTCTGCGACAACTTCAGCGCGTTTCTTGACTTTCCGGACGGTGCCTACGCGGTGATCACGCAGACTCTGGCAGCATTCGAGCATTATCAAACGGTAAAACTGACGGGAACTCGGGGAGCGATCTGGGCGTCGTGGGACGGATCGATGAACAGCGGCTCGCACTTGCCCACCTGTTTACTGCGGCACTTCGACGGGCGGACGGTGACTGAGCTGGACTGTGGTGGTGCGTCGGACGCCGTGTTTGGGCTGCAGCAGCAGATCGCTCGCATGTGCGATGCCGTCCGCGGTTCACAGCCGCTGCATGCGGACGGACACGATGGCCGTCGAGCAGTGGAACTGTGCCTGGCGGCCGAAGAGTCCTCGCGGCTGAAGCAAACGGTGGGCTTCTGACAACGATTTGATACTGTTCTGCGGCAGGCTGTGGCTGCGCCCGACGTGTCAGCATGAGAAGTCTGAAGCCTACTTCTTTTTGGCTTCCTTCTCTGCTTCGCCTTCGAGTTGTCGATAGAGCGGGAGATGGCGATAGTAGACTTCAAGGGTCATGATGCTGAGAGCTGTCTGGTAGATCCGTCCACCGGCACCGCCATGCGGATCAGTGACGTTCCAGCTTCCGGCGCCCGGACCATCCTTCAGCTGAGTGGTGACGAGGCGTTCGCGCATTTTGACGTTCCACTTTTCCCATTGCTCGCCGCCGAAATGGTGCATGACCTGAGTGGCGTAGTAGTTGTAGTACATGTTGTTTGGGTCGGGGCCGATCTGTGAGAGATATTCGACGCCGGCCTTGAGTTCCGGGCGGTCGCGTTTCCAGCCCATGTACATCTGACAGAGCAGTCCGACGGCCGTCATACTGGGAGTGGCACCACCGCGGGGCTCGTAGGAGTATTTCGAGCCGTTTTCGAGGGAGACGGAATCGAGAAATCGACGGGCGTCGCGCATCACGTTTGTATTGACAATGAACTTGCCAGCTTTGGCACTTTGCAGAGCCATGATCTGCCAGCCAGTGACTGATGTATCGCCTGCCTGATTGGGCTGATAACGCCAGCCGCCTCCCTGGCGGTCCTGGCAGCGTTCGATGAAGTTGACTGCCGCATAAGCGGTGCGTCGCAGAGTGCGATCTTTGGGTTCAAGCGCAGCAGCTTCGCAGAGACAGATGGTTGCAAGCCCCTGCACGTAGAGTCCGGAGTTTGCCTGAGCTTTACCGCGAAGATCGAGACCGGCCGGAGTCCCCTGACCCTGCTTGATCAGCCATGCCAGTCCTTTAGTGACAGTTTCCTTGTAAGGCCCGCGGATTTCGTGGGTGTGGCCACCACCGAGAAACGTCAGCAGGGCCAGCGAGGTTGCTCCGGAGTCGGTTGTCTGCATGCTGCCAGGACCACCCGCTTCACCAACCGAACCAAAGCTCCATGATCCATCAGGTTTCTGAACTTTCTGCAGCCAGGTGAGCCCTGCGTTCACTGATTTTTCGCTTTCAGCTGTGCCACCATAGCGCTTGACGGCCGTTTGCCTGCCGGCTTCAGAACGACCGCCAAAATCGCCTTTCAGAAAGGGAACCTTGGCCGCGTCAGACAGATCTTCAAGCGGCATTGTCAGTTCCGCCATGTCGGGGCTGTCAATCTGCATCCGCTGCTGGCCTTTGTTGAGTTCTGCAAGCATCTCCTTCATGGTGCTGTTGACGTTCAGATCCTGCAGCGAGTCGGGCTGAACGACTTCGACCAGCTCTTCCACGTTTTCCGGTGGCGGTTCTTCCGGAGCCGCACTGAACAGACGCAGAACTTCGTCAGCGGCGCCACCTGGGAGCAGCCAGATTGAAAACAGCAGCAGGATCACCAGATGCAGCAGCAGGCTGAGAGCCGCTGTGCTCAGTTCCCGTTTGCGTGACATCAGATTGCCGGGAAGTTTTCTGGCGATGAATTCCTTTGTCTTCAAACAAAAATTCACCATAGCCACAGCCCAGCCCGGTGGTTTGCTGCGACGATTTTTTCGCGGAGCATTCCGTGCCTGCATCGCGGAAGTGACACTGGGCTGTGCGGCCACCACCGTCGGCTGTGCCACAGGAGGCGGCGTGGCAGCGTTTGCCGGGCGAGCTGCGGGGGCAGATCGAGCAGGCCTGGAAGCCGGTGGCTTGACAGGGGGCACTGATGTGGACTGCAATTCGGCGGGCTCTGTCATGGTATGCGTGGTGGGCTGGGGGATGAGCACTGGGACGCAGACGCAGCGGCAGCCTTCAGCGCGACGTGCAGGATCGACGCGAAAGGCAACACATTCTCCATAATACCAATTGCATGTTTCTCAAACAATGGAAAAAGATTTGTTCAGGCCGATTGACCGTCTGCCGCGTTACTTATTCCAGATAGAGCAGTTCTTTTTTGTTCAGCAGAGCGTGACACAGTTCACTCAGTACGCTCTTGTCCTTCAGCAGCTCTGTCGCCGGAACCCTGCGTTCTTCTGCCAGCTGTGTAAGCCATGCCGAGATGGGTTCTTTATCAGTCGCATCCGGGGTTCGACAAAACGCCTGCTGCCACGCCAGCTCCAGACGGTCCACACCATCGGGCTGCTCCATCAGCTTCGCTGACCAGACGTCGGCCTGGCTGTGAAGGAATTCGCTGTTCAGCATGATCAGGGCCTGAGCGGGCACATTGGAGCGGGTGCGGCGGGCGACGGCAGACGCGGGTTGAGGCGTATCGAAGGTCAGCATGAAAGGGTTCAGAAAATTGCGGTTGACGCCCTGGTAGATGCTGCGGCGGCCAGCCCCGTCCACCGGCCCGGATTGTCCGGGACGGCCACGTCCCTGCATGAATGGCGTCAGATACACGGGCACCGGCGGACCCGACATGACAAGGTCCAGTCGGCCGGAAATGGCGAGGATCGAATCGCGGATGGCTTCGCTCTCCAGCCGCCGCACGTTCGCTCGATGCAAAAGGACATTGGCCGCGTCCAGTTCGGACGCAGCCGAGTTTCTCTGGCTGGACATCAGGTAGACTCGCGATGTCACCAATCGCCTGATGAGTCGTTTCAGTGACCAGCCATCGCTGCGGAATTCGTGCGCCAGATGATCCAGCAGCTGGGGGTGTGACGGGGCATCGCCAAGAACTCCGAAGTTGTCCGCAGAGGCCACAATTCCGCGGCCAAAGAGCTGTTGCCAGACACGGTTGACTGCCACGCGGGCAGGGAAAGGATTGCTGTCCGCAAGGATCCGTTCGGCCAGTTCCAGCCGACCACTGCCGGAGGTGTCAGTGAGCGGTGCGGCCTGATCGAGTGCTGTGAGCAGTCGTCGGGTGGCGGGCGGACCGGGATTGCGGTGGTTGCCGCGCACGAAAACCCGCTCGTCCTCCCCGCTGCCTTCGCACATCACCAGCACCGGGTCCCCGGGAAGTGGCTGCCCGGCGACCTGCCGCCACGCAGTGACTGCCTGAGAGACTGCCGCCTGAGCGTCCGCTGGAAGCAGACCGAGCTGCATGGCCAGCCGTGGCCACGCAGAGCCGGACTGGATTGCCACGGCCCAGTGTTTCGGGAAGTCGATGCCGGCGGGGGCCGGGAAATTCGCAGCATCGGCAGCAGTCAGATGATTGACAGGATGCAGTTCTTCCGGCACATCAAAGGACTGACCCGGATACACAAGTCGAACTTCACGAACGGCGAACCAGCCATCGCCTTCGTCGAGAAACTCCAGATGACAGCGATGTCCGAGGTAACGCCGGAGGTCGCCGGCGATGCGAATCCAGCGAAACTGACCGTCGGTATCAATCGGCTGCCGCAGCCCTCCGAAGAGCAGCTCAGTGAATTCACTCATCACATAACCGTCCACCACCAGGCGCACGCGAGCTTGTTTCCCGGCAGCCAGAATCAGAATCTCCGGATGCTGCAGTTCCCATTCGGGCGAATGGAGTGAGCCCCGAAATGCCGGGCCGTGCACAGCGGAACTGACGGAATTGTCATGGCCCGGGATGCAGTCGTCCGGACGCCATGTCCAGGCCGCAGCAGTGGCCAGGCTGTCGCCCGGGTGTGCTGCGGCTGGCGTGCCAGCAACAGCAGTTTCGGGCGCTGGGAGACTGGCGGGAATTGCCGTCCCAGGCAGTGCATTTTTGTTGGCAGCGAGCGGGCCGGGCTTCGTGGCGGATGGTGGAACCAGACCATCAAAAGCCTGCCCCCAGACGAACCAGCCTGCAGGGATGCCGGCTCGAAGATCGCCCATCACCTGCCACGCATTCGGGCTGTCTGCTGAGGGTGGCTGAGCTTTTTGCTGCAGGTCACGAATTCCGGACTGCCATCCAGCGAGTGCCGCGGCTCGATCGGCAGGGACTTTGGCCTGGGCCAGCGCGGCTATCGGGGCGAGCGGACTTGCGGGACGCAGACTGTCCGGGGCGGCCAGGGCCGCGCGGAAGGCGTCGCGGTGAGCCGTGGTGGCGGGGGCAGGCAGCGGAACAGAATCATCAATGGCGGCTCGTACGAACTCAGCAAGCACTTCGGGCGTCCAGGGCTTGAGCGTACTGCTGAGGGCCGCTGCGGCGGCTTGTTGATGCTGGCGGATTTCCGCAAGCCGCTGTTCCTGCTGCCGACCCGGATCCAGCCACTCAATACGCCGACGGGAACTTTGCAGAAAGCCTGCAAGAGCGTAGTAGTCTTCGGTGGAGATGGCATCGAACTTGTGGTCGTGGCAGCGAGCGCAGGCGATGGTCAGACCCAGAAAGGCCTTGCCCAGCATGTCGATCTGATTGTCGATTCGGAAGGCTTCTTCCAGACGGACGTCCACCGGGGCGTGCTTGTCTTCGCACAGGTACCAGAACCCGGTCGCGATGATCGATTCGTTGCTGCCGCGTTCAGGATGTCGCCGCGGTTCCGCCAGCAGATCACCAGCGATGTGTTCGCGAACAAACTGATCGTACGGCACATCCGCATTGAGTGCGCGGATCACATAGTCGCGGTACTGCCACGCATGGGGGAGTGGAAAATCAAATTCGTGGCCGAGCGTTTCGGCGTAGCGAACGAGATCGAGCCAGTGTCGGCCCCAGCGTTCGCCGAACTGTGGTGATGCCAGCAGCTGATCAGCAACTGCAGCGACGGCTTCCGGGAGCGGACGCGGGTCCGCAAGGAATTGCTGCTGTTGCTGCGGGTTGGGTGGCAGCCCGATGAGATCGAAATACAACCGTCGCAGAATCACCTGGCGACTGGCGTCCGGAGCAGGCGGCAATCCGGCCTTTTCCAGCGGTTGCAGAATGAAGCGATCGATGTCTGAGAGTGGCCATGCTGTCTGCTGTATGGATGGAGCAGCGGAGCGTTCGAGAGACCGCCAGGCCCAGTGAGCAGCCATGCGTTCGTGCAGCGGAAATGCAGCTTTGTCGGAACGGGCCGGGGAAGGAGCAGGGCTGGATTCTGCGGCGGGCCAGTGGGCTCCGTCACGGATCCATTTGACAAGGATTTCGATTTCTTCGTCCGGCAGCTTGTCTCGTGGCGGCATCTGAAATGTTTCGTACCGTACGGCCTGAATGATCAGACTGCGGTCCGGTTCACCCGGAGCCACCGCGGCGCCGCTTTCGCCTCCAGCAAGCATCTCTTTGAGGGATGTCAGTCGCAGGTCACCCTCGATGTCGTCCTGCGCACCGTGACATTCAAAACAACGCGATTCCAGCAGCGGCAGTACCTTCGAACGGAAGAATTCAGCCTGTTCGGCTGTCGGTTCGTCGGCACCCAATGCGGGCAAACACAGACTGCTGAATATCATCACCAGCCGGACTGGGAAGCTCATGGATGCTTTTCCGGTTTGTTCAGGAATTCAGTTGACATGGCCGTCCGACGAACGTGCAAATGCCGCAGCAAACGAACTTGCGACTGACAATCTGCACGCAGGTCAGACACCCCGAATATATAACGTGTCGTGCCCCGTCTGTCCTCGCACAATCCGGGGCAACCTGCTGCGAATTTCAAACCCGGGCGACCAATTCCGTCAGGGAATTCCCAGAATCGGTCGAATCAGCAGCCATGTGCCGGCGGTCAGGAGTGGTACTGCGACGAGGTTCAGCAGAAAGCCACGGCGAGCCATCTCACGGGCCGGAATTCGCCCGGTGCTGAACACGATCGCGTTCGGAGGCGTTCCAACCGGAAGCATAAAGCCCGCACTGGCCGCCAGCGTCGCGGGGATGAAGAGCATCCGCGGATCCAGTTGCAGTGGGGCAGCCAGCGCCAGAAGCGCCGGCAGAATCGCATTCACTGTCGCCACATTGCTGGTCAACTCGGTCAGCATCACAAGGATCAAACAAATCAGCGCCACAGCCAGCCATGGCGGCAGATCACTCAATGGCCCCTGCAGTACCCCCGCCAGCCACGTTGCCAGTCCTGTACTCTCAAAGGCCGAAGCCAGCGCAAAACCTCCGCCAAACAACAGAATCATGTCCCATGGAAGCCTGACCGCTGTTTCCCAGTTCATCAGCGGCTCGGTTCGCCGCTGACCTCCCCCACCCACACCGCCACTCCCAGAGGGCAGCACAAACATCAGCACCGCCATGAATATTGCCACGGTTGCGTCCGAAATCGCACCGCGAACCGCCAGCGACTGCTCCAGCCCGGGATCGGACAAACACCATGCAGCACTCTTCGCATACCACGCCTGCCAGCCGGAAAACAGTCGCACGTCCCCAATCACAAGCGGTTCACGAAACACCCACAAAACTGCCGTGCCGAAGAAAATCAGAAGCATTCGTAATTCGGCCGCCGACATTCGACCTAAGGCACGCATGCGCGCCGACAGCTCCTCCCCAAGCCGCGCATCCGCTGGCCCCGCTGACGGCAAACGCCAGGTCAGGGAAAACAACACGATCGCCAGATACGCCAGGGCAATCGGGCCGCAGGCCAGAAACCAGTCGGAAAAAAAAACGTCCGGAGCATCAGGCAGCTGCCGCCTGTAAATCCCGATCGCCACACTGTTCGTGGGACTGCCCACAGGGGTTGCCATGCCACCCAGGGTGGATGCCCACGCCAGAGACAGCAGCAGAGGCACAGCCAGTGGCTGAACCGTTCGCCTGCCCCCGACCACCTCCCCCCCCTGCTCGTCCAGAACCTTCAGCAGCGCAGTGGCAATCGGCAGCATCAGCATCGTCGTCGCAGTGTTGCTGATCCACATCGATAACCCAAACGTCGCACAGCCAAAACCAATCACCATCCGTCGCGGACGCACGCCAATCAGCCGCACGATCGTCAGCGCCATCCGGCGATGCAGCTGCCATCGTTCGATTCCCAGAGCAATCAGCATCCCACCCATGTACAGAAACAAACTGTCCTCCATGAACGCTCCCGCTGTTTCCTTTGCCGACTGGATACCCAACAGCGGAAACAGGGCCACTGGCAGCAGACTGGTGGCGGCCATGGGAATTGCCTGAGTCATCCAGAGGCCGGCCATCAGCACGGCAGCAGCCGTCAGTCGATGAGCCTCGGCCGTCATTCCCGCCGGCTTCGGCAACAGCCAGAAACAAAGGCTCAGCACCAAAATCCCGGCCACGAGCGGCAGGCGTACGGACGGGCTGCCTTCGTTTTCACCATCGAGGGATTCCGGGAGTGTCATCGGTTGAACCTTTGGATGAAGAATCGCAGTGGCGTGGGAAGCTGAATGTATTTCAAAAGCCAGAGGAAGACTTCGAAAAATTCAATGTGTCGCCGGCTGCTGTTCAGAAAAACTGACGTTCCGTTCAAGCGACGGTTAAAGAACTTGAACATACGCTCGGATCACTGTTCACGAAGCTCAATGGCTTCCCACGAACGAATATCGGGGAATTGTTGGGGAAACGCAACACAGTCTGAGCTGCGAAGCGCAGTGAGCAGACGTGCAGTCAGTACCTTTATTCCGACGGCAGACCTTTTGCAGAAATTCGCGTCACTCACACATCAGCCAGCCGCCGCGACGAAAGATTTTTGAAATCCGGCAACCTTCCTTTTCAACTGGTTTCACGCCATGTCGCAATCGCCTGCCCCTGTTCTTCAATTCTTCCGCAGTCAGTTTCGCAAAGCCACCACATCCAGCTCAATCCGCCGTCGGCGACCGCGGCGTCGGCCGGAAACAGAACTGCTCGAACGTCGCTTGCTGCTTGTCGGAGATATCTCTGGGCAGATCTATAACGATCTCAATCGCAACAACGCCAATAATGCAGGCG
>JBJTOP010000423.1:0-22105 GCA_046074645.1 Planctomycetaceae bacterium
GTTCGATTGGCAAGGCAAAGTCCAAAGGGAAGGCAAAGCCCAAGGGCAAGGCCAATGTTAATGGCAATGGTGATGGCCAAGAGCAAAACCCAACCCAACCCCAAGAGCATGTTTCTTCAATGGGTGTTGGCTCCACAAGTAGCAATGGATGGAATAGCATCCAACCAAGCCAACCGATGGGCAAACTTGGTTCACAAGCTGCCAAGTACAATTTGAATGCACGGGTGGCAATTGGCCCTAAAAAGAACTTGTGCCGCTCGGAAAAGCTGCCGACGCGGCCGCTGACCAGCCCCGCGAAGCCAGCCTGCACAATGCTCATCAGCTGCCCGATAACGAAACCATCGCCAGACTTGCGACGGGTGTCAAACGCTTCTCCGTAGCGGACGAATTCAACTGCCTCGTGGTCGCTCAGGCGATCGTCGCTCGCGGCGACGCCCTGCAAACTCAGGCACTCGAACTGCTCATCGGCGAACGCATGAATCGGCATCAGTATCCCAAAGCCGCCGCTCTGCTGAAAGAAATGCTCGAAGTCGTCCCCGAGCCGCAGCGGGAGGGAGTGCAGAACCGTATTCGTCAGATCGAAGGCAACTGGCTCGAACTGGAATCCTCGCGCACCCTCCCCGCCGGTCGCGCGGCCACCTTTGATGTTCGGTTCCGCAACGGCACCAAAGTCACCTTCGAAGCCTCCCGCGTCCGCGTCGATAAACTGCTCGCCGACATCCAGCAATACCTGAAGACTGCCCCTGATGACCTCGACTGGCGGCGATCCAATCCCGAAGACATCGGCTGGAGACTGCTCAATGACGGCAAAGGCGAATATCTTGAACCCGTCTCTGCCAGCTGGGAATCAGAACTCCAGCCACCCGCCGGTCACTTCGATGCCAGACTGACCGTCGAGTCACCGCTGCTCAAAGCCGGTGCGTGGTGGATTCGCGCAAAGCTGCGGGACGGCAATGAATCCCGTATGGTGCTCTGGATCGCCGACCTCGCAATCGCTCGAAGACACGTCGAATCAGGCACTCTGACATACGTTGCGGATGCTGTCACCGGCAGTCCCGTGAAAGCCAATCTGGAACTCTTTGGCTGGCAGTTCGACTACGCTCGCCGTGCCGGTCGCCGCATCAACACGACTCGGTTTGCTGACCGTACAAACGACGACGGACTCTGCTTTGTCAACCCCGCACAACTCAAGCCCGACTACCAATGGCTCACCATTGCCCGCACGGCTGACGGTCGACTGGCGTTCCACGGCATGGCCGGCGCCTGGAACCCGCAGAAGATCCAGCCACTGACGTGGACGCAGCTCAAAGTCTACACCATCACGGATCGACCGGTCTACCGCCCCGAACATACTGTTAAATATCGCATCTGGGCGCGACGTCCGCAGTTCGAGGGAGAAGACCGCAGCTACGTCGACCGCGATTGCTGGGTCCAGATCCGCAACCCCGAGGGCGAAGTGGTCTTCGAAAAGCAGGGGAAGACCGATCGCTGGGCGGGCATCGACGGCGAGTGGACGCTTCCCGCAGACGCCAAACTCGGCTCGTGGTTCGTCGGAATCGCAGAAGAACGAGTCGTGCCGGTCTCGGTCGAAGAAAACGGCCAGGTGAAAGTAATTCAGCAGAAACAGCGGGACATCATCGGCGGTGGCTCGTTCGTGGTCGAGGAATACCGCAAGCCCGAATACGAAGTGCTTGTGGAAGCACCGGACAAACCGGTGCAGCTGGGCGAAAAAATCCAGATTAAAATTGCAGCCAAATACTACTTTGGCTCCCCGGTGACTCAGGGGCGAGTGCACTACAAGGTGGAACGCACTCAACAGGATCAGCGGTGGTTCCCCGTAGCCCGCTGGGACTGGCTCTATTCCCCTGGCTATTGGTGGTTCGCCCCTGCTTATGACTGGTACCCGGGATTCAACCGCTGGGGCTGCCTGCCTCCCATCCGCCCCTGGTGGAACTGGAACCCTGATCCGCCGGAACTCGTCGCGGAAGGAGACGCAGCCATCGGTCCTGACGGGACCTTTGCTGTGGAAATTGATACCGCTGCCGCTTTGGAAGCTCACGGTAACAGTGATCATCGCTACAGCATCACAGCCGATGTTGTGGATCTCTCACGACGCACAATTTTTGGATCCGGTTCCGTACTTGTCGCACGGGATCCGTTCCGTGTGTTCACATGGACAGACCGCGGGCACTATCAGACCGGTGACCCGGGAACACTGCTGTTTCAGGCTCGCACCGCTGATGGCAAACCGGTTCCTGCCAGTGGTCGTGCGGTGCTGTATGCGGTCACTTACGGTGACGGTGATCTGCCCGTTGAACGTGAAGTGCAGGCGTGGGATGTGAAGACGGACGCCGAGGGAGCCGGCAGCCTGCGTATTGAACTACAGCAGCCCGGACAGTATCGCTTCAGCGTCAGACTCACCGACGCAGCCGGACACGAACAGGAAGGCGCTTCAGTACTCTTCGTTCGTGGTCAAGGCAACAACGGTGGCAGCTATCGTTTCAACAATATCGAGTTGATCACCGACCGCCAGGATTACCAGCCCGGTGATGTCGCCCGACTGCAGATCAACATCGATCAGCCCGACAGCACCGTGCTGCTGTTCGTCCGCTCGCAGGACGGCGTCTGCCCGGCTCCGCAGGTCCTGAAACTGCAGGGCAAGAGCACCATTGTTGAAATTCCGGTGGTTGCTTCTGACATGCCCAATATCTTCGTGGAAGCGATCACCATCGGCGATGGACGTGTTCACAATGAGGTGCGGGAGATCGTCGTCCCGCCCGGCCAGCGGATTCTGCAGGTGGCCGTTGAACCCGATGCGCCCACACATCGGCCTGGTGAAGCAGCCAAAGTCCGACTGAAACTCACCGATCTCGACGGTCGCCCCATTACCGGAAATGTGGCCGCCGCGGTCTACGACGCCAGTCTCGAATACATTGCCGCGTCTTCCATCCCGGAAATCCGCAGCTACTTCTGGGATGTAAGGCGACAGCACAGCATGGGCGTTGAATCATCGCTGCTGCGCATGAGTTACAGCGTATACGGCGATACAGAGATGCGAATGCAGCCGTTGTTTGGATTTGGCGGCGGCTTCGGAGGCGGGGGTGTTCCCATTGCAAGTGCTTTCAGAATGAGGACGGGAGGCGGTGGAGGAATGCCGCCCGCACCCATGATGATGATGGATGCGGCTGCACCCGAGGCTGCAGCGCCGGGTGGTCCGCCTGCGGAAGGCCGGATGATGGCCGGAGCAGGAGGCATGATGGGAGGTGCGATGCCCATGTTCAAAGGGGAAGCTGCCGCGGTTCCCGGCGAAGCCGCACCCGCACTTCGCTCCGAGTTCGCCGACACCGCCTTCTGGCTCGCCTCCGGAGAAGCTGACGCCGACGGAAATGTGGATTTGTCATTCAAAGTTCCGGACAACCTGACCACGTGGAAGATTCGAGTCTGGGCCATCGGCGATGGCACCCGCGTTGGCAGCGGTGACGCAGAACTCATCGTCCGCAAGAACCTGATTATTCGTCCCCAGACCCCGCGATTTCTTACCGAACGCGATCAACTCGTGCTGTCCGCTGTCGTTCGTAATGACCTCGCGGCCGATAAGTCTGTTCGCGTTGTGCTTGAACAGGATGGCCAGCATCTCACGCTGCAGAACGCAGCCGAACAAACCGTGACTGTGCCCGCCGGGCAGGAAGTCCGCGTGGACTGGCTCGCCAGTGCCGTTTCAGCGGGTGATGCCGTGATTCGCATGAAGGCCTTTGCCGATGACGAATCTGATGCTGTTGAAGTCCGCGTGCCAGTGCAGGTGCACGGAATGCTGAAAACAGAAAGTTTCGCCGGCGTGATTCGGTCCCAGGAAAACTCCGGCCGCGTGCAGATCAGGGTGCCCGAAGCGCGGACAGCTGAACAGTCTCGACTGGAAGTCCGCTTCAGCCCCAGCCTTGCAATGTCGCTCGTGGATTCGCTGCCATACCTGATTGAATATCCCTACGGCTGCACGGAACAAACGCTCAATCGTTTCCTTCCCGCTGTTCTGGTCCAGAAAACTCTGCTGGGGATGGGAGTGAATCTGGACGACGTGAAACGCCAGCGTACGAATCTGGACGCCCAGCAGACTTATCTGGGACGTTACCCGGCGCACTGGGGTGAACCGCCTGCCATTCAAACTCGGGACCTTCGAGAACTCCCGGCCGGCTTCGGCATGGGCAGCGGTACTCTGGCTGCATGGATCCAGCAGAAGATCGACGAAGATGCAAAAGCCCGCCGCGGTCTCGGCAAAAACTTCAACCCCGTGTTCGATGATGCAGAACTCAATCGCATCGTCCGCGAAGGTCTGCAGAAGTTGTCCGATATGCAGCTGGCCGACGGGGGCTGGGGCTGGTTCTCCGGCTTCGGCGAACGTTCTTCACCCCATATCACTGCTCAGATCGTCCACGGCCTGACGATCGCGCAGCAAAACGATGTCCCTGTGCTGCCGGACGTCCTGCAGCGAGGTATCACGTGGCTGGTATCATACCAGCAGCAGGCACTGGCTGAATTGCGCGAAGGCGACCGCTATCGCCAGGATCCCAACTACCGCGGGCAGGCACCCCATCGCAGCTCGGCTGACAACCTGGATGCCTTCGTCGCCTCGGTCCTTGCCGAACACAACGTGTCGGACGTGGCGATGAATGAATACCTCTTCCGCGACCGCGGTCAGCTCACCGCCTACGGGCTGGCTCTGAGCGGCCTTGTGATGCACCACATGCAGGATCTCGAAAAACGCAATCTGATCATTCGAAATCTTGATCAGTTTCTGGTTCAGGACGACGCCAATCAGACGGCGTGGCTGCGGCTTCCGGAAAACTCATGGTGGTACTGGTACGGCAGCGATAACGAAGCCATGGCCGTCTTTCTGAAACTGCGTTTGGCAGTCGATCCTCAGGACGCGCTGTCGCCGCGTCTGGTGAAGTATCTGCTCAACAACCGCAAGCATGGCAGCCGCTGGAACAGCACTCGCGATACGGCAGCCGTGCTGGAAGCCCTGGCCGGATATGTGCGGATTTCCGGTGAAGCGAAGGCTCCGATGACCCTTGAAGTGCTGATCGATGGCGACGTGCGAAAGTCCGTCGAGATCACTCCGGAAAACATCTTCAGTTTCGACAATGCCCTCGTGCTGGCCGGTGCAGAAGTGACATCGGGAGAGCATGTCATTGAACTGCGTCGAAAGGGTGAAGGGCCGCTGTACTTCAATGTGTATCTGACAAACTTCACGAAAGAAGACGCAATCAAAGCCACCGGTCTCGAAGTACAGGTGCAGCGACGCTTCTACAGGCTGGAACGAGACGATCGGGAGGTCAGTGTGGAGGGCCAGCGTGGTCAGGTGGTGAAGCAGCAGACAGTGAAGTATCGCCGTGTGCCCATCCAGTCCACAGATGGACTTCCCAGCGGGACTCTGGTGGAAGTTGAACTGGTAATCGACAGTAAGAACGACTACGAGTACCTGTTACTGGAGGATCGCAAGCCATCGGGATTTGAACCGGACGATCAGCGCAGCGGCTATGTGAATGAGGGCTTGTGGGCGTATCGGGAACTGAAGGATGATCGCGTGGCTTTCTTCCTTGGTGATCTGGCACGCGGTCAGCACAGTCTCAGCTATCGTCTGCGAGCAGAGGCACCGGGCGACGTCAGTGCGCTGCCGGCGGTGATCGAGGGCATGTATTCACCGGAACTGGTTGGCAACAGCGACGAAATGCGGCTGCAGGTGGTGGAACGCTGAATTCTCATGGTATTTCCAGGGAAATTCCTGTCCGGCTGCGCAGCCAATCGCCCGCTTCGCGATAGACTCCGCTCAGCATGGACTCCGCTTCTCTCGATTCGCTGACGCTGCCTCCTTCACCGGCACCTGCTGCCGTGTCGGTGCCCGCTGCGCGCTCCCTGCCGCTGCCGCTGTCAGAATTTGAAGAGTACATGCTGTGTGACGACCGGCCGACTCATCCAATGGTGATCGTCATGCTGGCAGATGTCACCGGTCTGCTCCACGAAGCAGAGTTTCGAACAAGTGTCGCAGCCCTGCTTCGTCGCCAGTTGCTGCTGCGCTGCCGCATACAGATCCACAACGGCCGACCTGCATGGCTCCCGTTGACTGAAATTCCCGATCCCGTCGTCTGGCACTGTGTGGCAAGTGCGGATCCGGCGATGTCGGTTCCGACCGTGCAGCCACTTGATATTCGATCCGGCCAGGGGCTGCGCGTGACCGTCTGGTTTACGCCGACGGCATCCCGGATTTCTCTTGAACTGCACCACGCCTGCGCAGATGGCATCGCCGCTGTTCAGCTCCTGAACGAAATGTTTGCGGAATACGCCGCACGAACTGGCGGTGCTGTACTGCCACCGCCACCGTCCGATGCCGCTGCGTTTCAGGCACTTGAAACTCGCAGCCCGCTGCAGAAATCACAGGCTCCGGATAACAATTCAACCACCCGCTCCACCCCCCTCCATATCCTCGTCGCAAAACTCGCCAGACTGCTCGGCAGACGTCCCGTACGCATCGCCGATTCGCTGGCCCGACAGCAGTCTCGTCCCAACGCGGTCATGCAACTGCAGCCATCCTCACCCGACGGTCATGTCGGCGATCCGTTTCCAGCGATTTCTGTTCAAAGCGTGCCGGATGGCCTCCTCACAAAACTCCGATCCATCGCTGCTACAAAGGCCGTTGGACTCAACGACCTGCTGCTCCTGCAAATGTTCCGCCACGTCACCAACTGGAATACCGAGGCCGGACTCGGATCAGAACGCAGCTGGGTGCGGATCGCAGTCCCCGTCAGCATGCGCAATCCACGCAACGGTCAACTCCCGGCCTGTAACCTCGTCAGTTACGCACTCGTGACCCACCGCATGCGCGACTGCCGCGAACCTTCACGACTGCTCCAGCAGATTCATGAAAAAACAGCAACGATGCGGTCAGGAAAAGACGGACTGATTGCCCTGAAAATCTTTCGACTGCTCAGACGTATCCCCTGGGGCGTCCGCGCCTTCCTGTCACTCTGGCCCTGCGCCGGGACACTGGTACTGGCCAACGTAGGACACGTCAGCCGCCGCTGCCGCTTCCAGCTGCCACTCACGCACGGCCGCTGGACAGCTGGAAATATCATCGTCGAACGCGTCTGCGGCGCCCCTCCCGTTCGACCCCACACCCTTGCCGCTTTCGGAATCACCGAATATGCGGGACAACTGCACATCAGTCTCCGCACCGACGGAACACGACTTAATGCTGCGGATACCGACCTGTTTCTCCGACAGTTCATATCAGGTCTCCGACAGTTCGCAGAAGAAGATTTGTAACGCAGGCGAAATCACAGCAGGAAATCCAACTGGCCTGCAGCAAATGTCAATTCCGGGCCATGGTGGCGTTCCCGCGCAGCCTGTATCCCGCCCATCAGCAACAAACCAGGGCCACACCGGCCGATTGAAATCGGCCGTACGCCTGAGTGTGTCTTTCTGTGACGTAAGCAGGGCAAGGCGGCAACCAGCAGTTGGTCCTTTTTGCTCAGTGACCGCCTGACCGCCGGCCACGTCGCCAAATCTCTGCAATCGACAATCTGAACGCCGTCACTCCGACACTTGCCAGCGCCCGCCTTTGGAGGGACCGATGCGTCGCAGTCGGCCAGCGGCCTTCAGTGATGCAAACTGTTTCTCGACGGCCCGGGAGGTCAGGCCCAGCTTTGCGGCAACTTCGCGAGCACTGGCGGCAGGGTCCGCGGCGATAATTTCGAGAATGCGTTTGGACGTCCGGTCCCACTCGTTCTCCGAACTTTTCTCCGAACTTTTCTCCGAACCGGCGGGGGCCGCGGTTCGGGTGACTTTGGCAATAAACAGCATACCGTCCCGGTCGTCATGAAATTCGATCCGGGGCCAGGCTTCGATGGCTCTGGGAACTCCGGATCCCAGGCCACGATACGGCAGCAGGCCTTTTGCAACATAGCTGGCGAGGATCGGATTGCGAATATTGGAGTTACCGTTGCGGATGTTATCGACAGTGAGGTTGTTGGGGAGGTGACCGGGGCTGATGACTTCGATGCGATCACTGAAGATGAACAAACGAACAGGGGCGCTGACGAGGTAGTCACGGTGGACAAGTGCATTCACCAGCAGTTCTTCGAAGACCACTAAAGGAATCTCCGGAACACCCTGACTGTTAACGCCACGACCGGCCTGCACTTTATGCAGGTTGCGATTGATGAAGGCCATTGCACCATCAAAAATCTGTCGCAGTGGGCCGCTGAAGTCCTCAGTATCGTCGTAGCGGCTGGTGTGAATTGTCTTGCCCGGGTATCTGACAGCCTTGACCATGAACTGAGGTTTCCAGCGCTCGGGTTCGTGGGCAAACAGCAGGAGTCCGGCCAGGTTGAGCCGACCGTCGGCAGTCGTCAGATTGAGATTCCTGAGCAGTTGCAGGCGGGCTGTGCGGTTGGTCGGCAGTCCGGTGCCGTAGTTATCGCGCAGGAATTCTCTGAGGCGTGGCAGGTCAAGTGCCTCCGGACCGGCTTCAGTTGGCAGGGCATCGGCGTGAAACTGGTCGCTCAGCTGGAACAATCGACGCAGCTGTTCTCTGGAATTCAGTCGTCGTTTATCAGATCCGGCTTTCAGCCAGATCACGCCGTTGCAGTCAAAATAGGGCTTGTTGAGTCCTTTGGGTACGGTGACAGCGACCACGATGCGACCACCGGGAAGCAGAATATTGTGAGTTTGAACGGTTACTTGGCTGCGGACGGCCTGGCTGGCGACATTAGCGATCAGTTGGTTGATTCGCTGCAGATCGCCGGTTGCGAGGCCACTGAGGGTACCATCGTCATTCACGCCGATCAGAATCGTACCTCCGTCGGCATTCGCGAAGGCCACAATTTCCGCAGCGAGGGAATCAGGGTTGCGGATGTCGCGTTTGAACTGGCGCGTGCTGTCTTCACCGAGTCGGATTTCGGATTTGAGCCACGGCAGTGTGAAGGACTTGCGGCTGGTTATGTTATCTCTCCGGCAAGTCGATGACGAGACGGCTTTTGTGTCTATCCCGGTAATCCCCAGTCAAGGCATCTGTACCGTGCCAATGCACTTTGACAGCACAGCGGCTCGATGATGACGCCGCATGGACGAATTCCTGCGCGGTACAGGATTGCTGAGAATATAAAATACTCGGGAAAAAGGTAGCAAGCGGTGGGTTTTAGCGGGAGTTGCCTGGTCCGTTGATCGCACCCGCTGCCGGGACCACGGGCGCGATTTTCAGACTGCACGCCTCTGTCTCAACGAACTTTTCTCCGAACTTTTCTCCGAACTTTTCTCCGAACTTTCCTCGTTTCTGTTTTGGTGTGCTGGTCCGGCGCTAATCGAGGTTCAGGCTATGCAGTGAATGCCAATCCCATCAGCACAAAACCGAGCTGAAGAGAGCCACTTGCGCCGGGGGCACAGACCGCGAGCTGTCTATTTCCGTTGATTCCAGACATCGACACATTTCGCCACCACGAGGTCGCCGACGACGTTGACGAGGGTGCGTGACATATCGAGTACTCGATCGACGCCGAGGACGAGTGCGATGCCTTCTGCAGGAACATTGACTGACTTCAGGACAACGATGATCAGCGGGATGGAACCGCCGGGCACGCCGGCGGTGCCGACACCGGCCAGCACGGACATCAGGACGACAACGAACTGCTGACTAAAGCTCAGATTCACATTAAACGCCTGGGCCAGGAACAGTACCACCACTCCTTCAAACAGTGCGGTGCCATTTTGATTACCCGTGGCCCCGACGGTGAGCACGAAGTTGGAGGTTGCGGGAGCAAGGCGAAGCCTTTCCTGGGCAACTTTAATGGAAGTTGACAGCGTGGCACTGGAGGACGATGTGGAGAACGCGACGATCATCGCCTCCTGAATCAATCGGAAAAACTCAAGCGGCGAAATGCGGCCGCAGAGTTTCAGGATCGTGCTGTAAACGAACAGCAGCTGGATGAGCAGTCCGCCGATGACAACCAGCATGAATACGGCGAGCGCTCTGAGAATCTCGAATCCGAGCTGAGCAGTGGCGCCAAAGACAAGACAACCGGCACCGAAAGGGGCAACCGCAAGTGACCAGCCAATGATCGTCATGGCGATTTCATAGAGTCCCCGAAACACAGCGGTGAGCGTGGCGGTTTCGGACTTGTTGAAAGTGGCAGCGATGCCGCAGAGGAGCGCGAACGTCATGACGGCCAGCATGCCATTGCCAGGCGAAGACCCATCAAGTGCTCCGGTCATTTCCTGAACTGGGTTTTCGGGAAGGAGATCGACAAGGATTTTTCCAAACGGCCTGGCGGCCTCTGCCTTGTCCTGATTGTCCTTTGCTTTGTCAGCAAAGTCCGCTATGAGTCTTTCCCGGGCTTGTTTAGAGAGCGATTTACCGGGTTGTGTGAGATTGACAAGACCGACACCGATGAGCACCGCGGAAATTGACAGCACTGCCGTGAAAAACAGCGTAGTGAGTCCGATGCGACCCAGCCGTCGGAGGTCACCGACATCGACGACAGCCAGGTAGAGTGCCGAGACCACAAGGGGCAGCACCACCATCTGCATCAGACGTAAAAACAGCCTGCCGATGGTTCCTGCAAGTCCGGTGGTGACGTTAAAGATGGTCGTTTCCTGCCCCGGAGGACCTTTCAGAGTGTGCACGATAAGCCCGAGAACGATGCCGACGGCAAGCCCGATGAAGATTCGATGGTGGCTGGACTTGGCACGCGGTTCTGGGGCAGCAGTACTCACGAGGCGAATTCCCTTCGCAAGGCAGAAGGATTAAAACGGAGTCCAGACCTCTTCAACAAGGTCGGCGTCCATGGTGTACACGGGGGCGAAATCATAGTCTTCCGGTGAGCCGCCTTCGCCTGCCTGGGGATTGGCCTGCAGGATGCCGGCAACCGCGACCATGCCGATAAAAGCCTCGGTGGTGAGCTGGTTTGCGTGGGTCGCGCCGAGGGCTTTTTGCTGTTCCGGTGTGAGTATCACATCGGACATACCCGGAGCACGACTGGCGAGCGGTGGGCGAGCGCCGTCGGGATAGGATTTGAGGGTGACAGTGATAAAGTCGTGAGATTTGGGTTTACCACCAAAGCAGCATTCGCCGTTGTCTTTGAGCAGAATAAAGCGGGGAATGCCATCGGTAGCCTGGGTGGCCCACATGAAGCCTTTGAGATACACCGGTTTGCCGACCAATTCGGTCACCGCGGGTGAAATCTTGCGACGACCGTTGATGTAGACAAACTGATGATCAGCGATTTCACGGGGGAAATGGACCCGGCGGAAACCTTCAGGCACTTCGGTGTTGTAGGCGTGAGCCATTTTCACGCTGCCGCCACCGAGACTGACGGCGGACAGCAGCAGACCAGCAACGGCCATGCCCTTCCCCTTGACGGTGCCGGCACCGCCTCGGATCTTTGCAAGAGCAGCAAATCCCACAAAAATGCTGAAACCGGCCACGTAAAGCCCAAAAAAGCCCATGAACCCGGTGAGCGACAGCAGTCCGAGCACGAGGGCGACCGGGGCCCACGGAGAGAAGGGCACGTAATCAAATTCGCCTTCAGCGTCGGAATCCGACCACGCACGGCGTATCGCGTGACCGGCTTCAGCAGGAGTCGGCAACGGGAGCTCCTGTTTGGTGAGTCCCGGTGTGGAAGGAGTGGTATCAGTGGAAAACTGCTGCGTCATTGCCTTTGGCCCTGTCAACCCGCTGCCGTGGAGAAGTCCGCCTTATGTTACGCAACGCCCGGCAAACGGGTGAAATCAAACCGATGGAAAAGAGGCAGAAGAGGAAAAATCACCGAAATTCTGTCTGCATGAGCCCAACTTCCCGCTCCAGCCCGCTTTTCAGTTGCCCGATAAGGTGAGTGGCCAGTATCATCTTCCAGTCGCTCCGTCCCCCTGCCCGCCAATTCCCGCCCAACCGTCTCTCCCCGCCCGAGGTGCCTATGTCCCAAGGCCCGTTGCCGCTGCGTCATCCGGGAATCGCTCGCCGCACGGCCGTACAGGCCGGCAGCATCGGAATTCTGGGCCTGGGAATGAACCATCTCACTGGCCTGCAGTCCATGGCGGCGGCAGCCGGACCCACGCCATCCTTCAAAGCCTGCATCTACATCTTCCTGTCCGGGGGACTTGGCCAGCACGACAGCTTCGATCCCAAACCCGCCGCTCCAGCAGAAATTCGCGGCGAATTCCGCCCGATTTCCACTGCAGTCAGCGGATTGCAAATCTGTGAACACCTCCCAGGACTGGCTCTGCGCAGCAACCACTGGTCCGTCTGCCGGTCGCTCGGCCACACCACCAACGATCACTCCGCCGGTCATCATATCATGCTCACCGGGCGTTCGGATCTGCCGCCCGGCTTCAACCCCAGCGTGCCTCGATCACAGGACTGGCCCTGCATCGCAGCCGTCGCCGGAGCACTCACCGAACCCCGAAACAATCTGCCCACCGCCGCCGTGCTCCCAGAACAACTCGTACACTACTCCGGACGGATCATTCCCGGCCAGTTCTCCGGAATCATGGGGAACCGCCGTAATCCCTGGTTCATCGAAGCCTCCCCCTTCCACTCCACCTCCTACGGCGCCTACCCCAGTCACCAATTCGATCATCAGGACCGCGGCAATGCCGATCGACGGCTCTTCGAAGCCCCCAGCCTCAGCCTCGCCCATGATCTGACTCACCCCCAACTCCATCGCCGCGTCTCACTGCTCTCCAGCCTTGAAGACCAGTGCCGCACACTCGATGCTGCCGCCACAGCTCAGAATTTCGATCGCTACCGCCAGGGCGCCGTGTCGCTGCTGACAGATCCCAAAGTCCGCCAGGCCCTCGATGTCACGCGCGCTCCCGACGCCATCCAGGATCGCTACGGCCGCAATGCCTTCGGCTGGTCACTCCTGATGGCACGTCAGCTGGTCGAGTCTGGCGTCAATCTCGTGCAGGTTAACCTCGGAAACGACGAAACCTGGGATACTCACGGAAACGCCTTCCCACACCTCAAAGACAACCTCTTCCCGCCCACAGACCGCGCCCTGAGTGCTCTGCTGGATGACCTTGTCGAATCCGGACTGCTCAGCCAGACACTCATCGTCATGGCAGGCGAATTCGGCCGTACTCCGAAAATCAGCCTGCTTCCCAGCCATTACAAACAGCCAGGCCGCGATCACTGGGGCGCCGTCCAGTCAGTCTTTCTCGCCGGCGGCGGACTGCAGGACGGCAGAATCATCGGCGAATCCGATGCGATCGGTGCCTACCCCGCCGTCGATCCACAGCGTCCGGAAAATCTCGCGGCCACCATCTACCATTGCCTCGGACTCCCCAGAACCGTGGCGTGGGAGGATGACTTCGGTCGCCCTCACCACGTGTACCACGCAGAACCGCTCCCGTAATCCTCAGGCAACTTTCAGGTTCCACCGCACTGCAGCCTGCGTGTTTTTTTCTGCCGCGATCAGCCGCGGTGCCAGGCGGTTTTCGCATCAAGGTGCCATGCACCTCGACGCCCCCGAACCCCAACCGAGCCGCGACCGTCAGGGAGTGGAACCACCACCAAAACGCGTAAGACCGCTTTCGCCCTGTGACAGTCAGTTTTCGATGTAAGTTCAATTCCTGCAACCGTTTTTGTGTTAAGGTGCCATGCACCTTTACGCGCCTTTTCGGTTCCGCCGGACTGCAACCATGCGTGTTTTTCTTACGCGATCAGCCGCGGCGCTGAGTGAGCCGGGCGGACCGTCTGCAGTCTTGTCTGTCTGCAGACGGTCACCCTCCAGCTGTGGCAGGTACTCGCTCAGCCAACGTACTCGCGGGATTTTTCGAGGCCCGGGAGTGGGATAGGGTAACGGCCTTTTTCGTCAGCCTTGAGCGGCGATTCGGATTCCAGCGTCAGTTTTTCGATGTCGGGTGCGAACTCATGTTCGCAGTTGAGCATCTGGTCGAGCGTGATTTCCTGGCCGGTGTGAGCAGCCATGCGGCCCATAGAGGTCACAAGGCTGGCCATGCAGCCACGTTCGACTTCGTTGTAGGACTCGTTGTTGCGAATGGCAGCGATGAGATGTTTCCATTCATCGACGTAGGGGTTGTTCTTCTCAGCACCGAACTGCCAGACGATGTTCTTTTCGTCCATGGCATGACCCTTGTAGATGCGGGCGCGCGATGGCCAGTGACCGCCGTTGGAAATGACGGCCAGCCCTTTTGTGCCATGGGCGTAGCTGGAGAAGTCCTGGTAGCAGCCGGGCATCGTGCGGCCGTACATAAACAGCTTGGTGCCATCCTCGAAGGTGTATTCCATCGAGTAGTTGTCGAAGTTCTGATCGACGTTCTCACCGCGATAGTGCCTGCCGCCACTGGCAATGCAGCGAACGGGCCAGGCATTTTTCATCCAGCAGCTCTCGTCGATGTTGTGGATCAGGAAGTCGCTGACGGCACCACCGCTGAGCCACAGAAAAGCGTGAAACTTGCTGATTTGCCAGAGCAGTTCACTGACGCCCTCGGGTTTAGGTGGGGTGGCAGCTGTCCCGGTGGGACCGGCCTGTCGGTAGGCGCGAAGAGCGGTCACATCACCGATTTCGCCGTTCTGAATGCGGTCGTGGAGCTCGCGGCGGGCTTCGCAGTGGCGGCACATCAGACCCACGGCGACTTTGAGGTTTTTGGCGATGGCTTTTTCGTTCAGTGCCAGCATTCGGCGAGTTGTGGGGCCGTCGATGGTGACGGGTTTTTCCATGAACACGTTGAGCCCCTTTTCGATGGCGTAGGTGTACATGACCCAGCGAAAGGCGGGAGGTGTCGTGAGAATGACCACGTCACCCGGCTTGAGACAGTCCATCGCCTGCTTGTAGGCATCGAAGCCGACAAAGCGACGTTCCGGTGGCACGTCCATCTTTCCGGACTGGCCGTGGTCGGCGTTGAGTCGTCCGTAGCTGCCATCAAGATTTTTCTGAAAAACGTCGGCCATTGCGACCAGTTTGAGCGGTCCGTTATCGACTGCGAAGGCATTGGCCACCGCACCGGTACCGCGTCCACCGCAGCCCACGAGTGCAATCTGGATGGTGTTGTCCTCGGCAGCGTGCAGTCGCGGTGCCGCCGCAGAGAGAATACCGGCAGTCGCGACCCCCGCAGTGGATGTGCTGAGGAAACCACGGCGGGAAGAACCGGTGGGAGTGGTCGTCATGGGAAGGCTCCGTGATGGAATTGGAGAGACTGGATCAGGAAGTGGACGGCAACAGCAAGGCGAGATTATTGCATGAGCAGCTCATGAACGAAACTCCACCGCCCTGCTGAAATCCCTTGAAATTTCGGCAGTTGATGAAATTTTCCGACAGATCATTCTCAGCGACCTCTCCCACCGCCGGCGAACTTGACTTGAGCTCCGTTACTGGATAAACTTTAGGCAGACAGCGATCCGTCAGTCGGACTCGTTGCTCCTCCCCGGGGGATTAGCTCAGTTGGGAGAGCGCTTGCATGGCATGCAAGAGGTCATCGGTTCAACTCCGTTATCCTCCACTCAACCGCATCAGGCCTTCCTGATGCGGTTTTTTATTGGCTAAATCGTTGTTTTCGATACCTGGTGACGTTCGCCAGTGCAGGCAAATTCCTGATTTCAATCGTGGAACTTTTTCCACGAAATGAATGAGAGGCATCCGCCATGGCACGCAAGGCAAATTCCATCCCCAGCTATCTCCGCCACAGCAGCGGTCAGGCACGCGTTGGCGTCGACGGCCGGCAGTCCCGCAGCAACTCACACAACATGCACTGTTACGCATCCAAATCCCTGTGTCAGGCCTACCTGATTCGGTTTTTTCCTGCCGAATCGCGGTTTTTCAATCCCTGCTGACGCCTGCCAATACAGCAATCCCTGCTGACTTCGCAGCCTGCCGCGTGTACACTCCTGCACGTTCATCGTCACTCCGGAACTTTTGTCTCCGCGAAGGCCATGCCAGTGCTGTGCCATACACCCTTTCTGACGCTCTCGTTTTTCCGCCTGCATTGGCTGGCTTTGCTGTTGTCTGCAGTGACATCATCGGTTGTCGCGGACGAACCGGATCTTGAGCGGGACATTCGCCCGCTGCTTCTGCGGCACTGCAGCGGCTGTCACGGGGCCAGCGTGCAGAAGGGCGGGCTCAGGCTGGATGCAAGGCACACTTTTTTCAAGGGCGGCGACAGTGGACCGGTCGTGGTCGCTGCGGATCCCACCTCCAGCGAACTCCTGCGAAGACTCAGATCCACCGATCCTGACACACAAATGCCCCCCGAAGGTCCCCGAATGTCGGCGGCCGACATCGAACAGCTCGAACGCTGGATCGCCGCCGGCGCCAAGTGGCCTGAATCTGACTACGACCGCGAGGCCGCGAAGGACCGCCGACTTGAGCACTGGGCTTTCCAGCCCCCCCGCGAACACTCGCCCCCGACGGCCGTCGGACTGCCTGCCGA
Organism: Planctomycetaceae bacterium; assembly: GCA_046074645.1. Lineage (GTDB taxonomy): Bacteria > Planctomycetota > Planctomycetia > Planctomycetales > Planctomycetaceae > SXXK01. The sequence goes on from JBJTOP010000423.1 coordinate 16,435, forward strand.
AGCAACTCCCATCGACCACTTCATCGCACACTCGCTGCAACAGTCCGGCCTCGCCATGAATCCGCCTGCCGACCGTCGCATACTGATTCGCAGAGCCTCGCTGATCCTCACCGGACTGCTCCCCGCACCTGACCGCGTCGAACGCTTTGTCTCCGATCGCTCCCCAACAGCCTGGCCGGAACTCATCGACGAACTTCTCAGCAGTCCCCACTACGGCGAACGCTGGGCTCAGCACTGGCTGGACGTCATTCGCTACGCAGACACTCACGGCTTCGAAGTGAACACGCCCCGTGACAATGCGTGGCCGTACCGGGACTACGTCATTCGGGCATTCAACGAGGATCGGCCGTACAATCGCTTCATCCTTGAACAGCTCGCCGGCGATATCTTTCAGGAAGATGCTGCCACTGGTTTCCTCGTGGCTTCCGCCGTGTTGCTGCCGGGCCAGATCGGGGCGGATGACGAGTCAAAACGCCTGGCCCGCCAGGATGCGCTTGACGAAATCATCAGCGGCACATCCGGCACACTGCTCGGCATGACCATTGCCTGTGCCCGCTGCCACGATCATAAGTTTGATCCGGTCTCACAGCAGGACTACTATAACCTGCAGGCATTCTTCGCCGGAGTTGAATACGGTGAGCGGCCACTGCGTGATGGTCGCGGGAGTGAACTTCAGCGACAGGCCGCGGAACTTCGGCCTCGCATAGGTCAGCTGGAGTCACAGCTCCGTCGCTTCGAACCGCTGGCACTCACCCGCCGCACATTCATCATTGATGAAGACTCCGATCCCCGCGTCCAGTTCCTGCAGCCCCCGAATGGTCCCGGCGGCAACCCTGCCGGAACTCAGCGCGGTTACCGTGATGACCCTGGTTCCAGCACTCAGCCAGGTAATCTCAGCCGCGGTCGATACACGTGGTGGAACAACGTGCCAGGCCAGGACGTGGTTGCATGGACACCCGGTGTCGATGGCCGATTCCAGCTCTGGCTGTCCTGGGGAGCTCACGGCAGCGGCGTTCACACCCGAGACGCCCGAGTTTTGCTCGACGCCGACGGCAGCTCAGAAACCCGTGACGATCAAACCGAACTGGCCAGTATCGACCAGTATTATCAGGCGGGAGTCAGCAACGGCCAGACGGAACAGACCCCGCTGTGGTCCGGGCTGCTGCCCGCCGGCACCGTCTCACTGAATGCTCAGTCCCGATTGTTTCTTCGCGGTGGAAACACGGGTACCGGCATCACCGCGGATGTGATTGTGCTTCAGGAAGTGCCGACACAGGAAGCAGACGCCCGCCCCGACAAATCGTCCGAGACAGCGCCTCGTCTCCAGGCTGCCCTTCCACAGCTCCGTGATCCCGTCAGCCCCCGCCGAAACACGGAACTCTTCGCCCCCACCACAGTCCGTCATCTCCGCTTCGTCTGCCACGAAACCAGCAATCAGAATCAGTACCAGCCTTGTCTTGATGAACTGGAAGCCTTTGGCCCGGACCAGCCCGCCCTGAATCTTGCACTGGCCACATCCGGCGTCAGCCCCAGTTCGTCCGGGAACATCGCCGAAGCGGGCATTCATCAGCTTAAGCATATCAACGACGGGCTTTACGGAAACGACCACAGCTGGATCTCAAACGAACTCGGACGCGGCTGGGTGCAGCTTACCTGGCCTGCCCCGGTGGTGCTTGATCGCATCGTCTGGGGCCGCGACCGCGAAGGGCGATTTCAGGATCGCCTCCCTGTGCGATACGACGTGCAAGTCTCGCGCGACGGTATCACGTGGAATACCGTTGCCAGTCATTCCGACCGCGCCCCCTTCGGCACACCATGGGATTCTCTGCTGGCACTGCAGCGATCAGCTGCGGGGGCTGAAGAGACCGGTGTGGCACAACTCTCCGCAGACCTGCAGCAGCTCCGCGACAGGCTCGCAGCACTCGAAGCCCCCCGCATGGTATTTGCCGGAGTCTTTAATCCTCCACACCCAACGTTCGTACTGCGACGCGGTGATCCGGAACAGCGGCTGCAGGAAACCCGGGCCGAGGTGCCGGCCCTGTTTGCTGCCGCAGCAGCGTCCTCAGCGACCAGTCTGACCGGCGACACCACTATCCCGCAAACACTCACAGAAGATCAAACGCGTCGCCTTGCACTCGCTCGATGGCTGGCTTCTCCCGACAATCCGCTGACTGCGCGAGTCTTCGTGAATCGCGTCTGGCAGCAGCATTTCGGGGCCGGCCTTGTTGATACCCCCAATGACTTCGGCCTGAACGGTTCGCTGCCATCCCACCCGGAACTGCTCGACTGGCTCGCCGCGGAATTCATCCACAGTGGCTGGTCACTGAAATCACTGCAGCGTCAGATTCTGCTGTCGGCTGCGTGGCAGCAGTCAGCGGTGGGGCATGACACTGGGCAGCAGGTCGACCGCGATAATCGGCTGCTCTGGCGGTTCTCTGCCCGACGCATGGAGGCGGAAGCAATTCGTGACTGTATGCTGCAGGTCAGCGGTGAACTGAATCTGCAGGCAGGGGGACCGGGGTTTAGTTTCTTTGGGTCACGGGGTGGTCTCAGCGGCTTTTCGCCGATTGAGGCATTTACGGCGGCCGAAATGCGGCGGATGGTGTATTCGCATCGTGTTCGCATGGAGGCTGTGCCGGTGTTCGGCGCCTTTGACTGTCCGGACGCAGGCCAGTCCATGCCGCGGCGGAGCCGTTCCACCACCGCCATTCAGGCGCTCAATCTGTTCAATAGTCCGTTTGTGGTGGATCGCGCGGCGCAGTTTGCATCGCGGGTGGAAGCCGAGCGTCCGAATGACCCGGTCGAGCAGCTGAATCAGGCCTTCCAGATTGCCTTCGGTCGCTCTGCTACTGCGGAAGAACACGCAGTCATGGACGATGCAATCAAAAAATATGGTCTCGCCACAATTTCACGCGTGTTGCTGAATTCGAACGAATTTTTGTTGATTCCCTAGTCAGAGGACTCCATGAAATCAGCAGCATTCCATCACACCAGCGTCGCCACAACCGCTCCCGGCACCGCCGCGCTGACTCACGCCGGCCGCAGTCTGCTGGATCGTCGCCGCTTCCTCGCGGATACCGTCGGAGCACTTGGCAGCATTGCCCTGCTGCAGCTGCTGCATCAGCAGGGACTTCTTGCAGAAGACCAGCCCGCGTCAACTCCGAATATCGATGCAGCTCAACCACACGCTCCGCGTCAGGGGCACCACTCAGCTGCCGCCAAAAATGTGCTCGTCGTCTTCTGCGCAGGTGCCTGCAGTCAACTGGAGACATGGGACTACAAGCCGGAACTGATTCGCCTTGATGGGCAGCCGATGCCTGGGGGTCCCGCGGTGACCTTTCAGGGGCCTGCCGGCAACCTGGCGCGACCGCAGTATCGGTTTCGGCAACGAGGTGCATGCGGCAAGTGGGTCTCGGATATGCTGCCCCATCTTGCAGGAATGGTTGATGAGTTTGCCTTCGTGCACACACTCACCAGCAAAACAAACACGCACGGGCCAGCTGAAAACTTTCTGTCCACCGGTTTTGTGCAGGACGGTTTTCCCAGCATCGGAGCGTGGGTGTCGTATGCTTTGGGCACCGACAATCGCAACCTTCCCGCTTTTGTGGCCATTCCCGATCCGCGCGGCATCCCGCAGGCCAGCGTCAACAACTGGGGCCCCGGTTTTCTGCCCGCCGTTTTTCAGGGAACAGCCTTCAACTCGAATCAGCCAATCCGTCATCTGAGTCCACCCGCGACCATCTCGTACGCCTCCGACCAGGCCGCTCGCGAACTGCTGCTGCACCTGAACAACGACCATCTGCGACGCAACCCCGGTGATTCCGACCTGGCCGCTCGCATCGCCAGTTACGAGCTTGCCGCGCGAATGCAGACCTCGGTACCCCTGATCAGTGATCTTTCAACGGAACCACAGCACGTGCTGGCCATGTACGGGGCCGACGATGCGTCCGATCCAATTCGCGCCGGTTACGCCCGCAACTGCATTCTCGCCCGGCGACTGATCGAACAGGGCGTGCGATTTGTTCAGCTGTTCAACGGGGCCTATGCCAGTGGTGGTCGACTCAACTGGGACGGTCACCAGGCGCTCCGCGAACAGTACGACATCCACGGCCGCATTCTTGATCAGCCCACCGCTGCACTCATTCGCGATCTCGATCAGCGCGGGCTGCTGCAGGACACACTTGTTGTCTGGTGCACCGAATTCGGCCGCATGCCAATGTTCCAGAAGGGTGCAGCCGGACGCGACCACAATCCCAACGGATTCACCGCGTTTCTGACAGGCGCTGGTGTGCGTCGCGGAGTCAGCTTCGGGAAGACCGATGAACTCGGCTTCAGAGCAGTTGAAGATGTGCTGTCCATTCATGACCTCAACGCCACCATCCTGCATCTGCTGGGGCTTGACCATGAACGGCTTACCTTCCGACACAACGGCATCGCCAGACGACTCACCGATGTGCACGGGCGAGTGATTCAGGAGATTCTGGCCTGAGGTTCTGCCATGTCAGTGACCCCGCCCGAAGTTCGCCTTGCCTCAGTACTTCACACCTTCGACCTGCCGCTGCTCGAAGCCCACGCCGTTGGCGGAGGCTTCAGTGGCGCTCGCGTGTGGCGTGTGAGAACGGCCACCGAGCAGTGGGTTGCTGTACGCTGCTCAGAATCGATTAATGAGGAATCGCTTGAACGCTCCATCGCCATCAGCCGCTGGATGAGTTTCGCCCGCGACCACGGCTGCGACTGGGCCCCCGAAGTCTGGAAAGTGAAATTCGCACGACGCGCCGCAGCCGCTGGTGATTATCTGCTGCTCCAGCCTGATGGCGTCTGGAAGGTGGAATCGTGGATGCCCGGACATTCGGTGCCCGCAGCACCCTCGCCCACACGGCTTCAGAGTGCCTTCGCGATGCTGCAGCAACTGCACCAGACGGCCCGCAGCTGGGCACTTGACGAAACCAGTGCCCTCGGTGTCCCGGGAAATGGTGGTCTGCGAATCGCCAGTGGAACATCTCCCGGACTGCAGCGCAGGCTGCAAATCGTCCAATCACTGCAGTCCGGCGAACTCGCACGACTCCTCGCCACCGCTGCTGAAGATCCTGACAGTGATTTTCGCTGCCTCGCAGAACAGCTGGGACGCGCCCTCAAACAGCGACTCACCGGCCTCGCCGCTCAGCTTGAAGACCTTGCTCCACGCTCCTTCATACTGCAGCCAGTGCTGCGTGATCTGTGGTATCCGCATGTGCTGTTCTCCGGAGACAATGTAACTGGAGTGATCGACTGGAACGCCGCAGCGACCGATCACCCCGCCTTTGATTACTCAAGACTGCTGGCAAGCTGGTACGGGCAGCAGGCCATCCACCGACTGCCGGAGCACTGGACAGGACTCGATTGCCGCCTGTTTCAGGTCTGCCTTGATGCCACGCTGCTGCTGTCCCCCGTCACATGGCTCAGTCGCCGCTGTTCGAAAGCTGTCTCAAAGACTGCGTTCAACCCGCAGGTGATGGAGCGATTTCGGCGACTTGTGGAACTGGCAACGCATATCCCTGTGCTTTCCTGACAGTAGTAACAAAACCCACAAACAACCACGCACCCCCCCCTGCAAAGAACGGCATTGACCGCTTGTCCCCCCCACGCGAGCCGCGACCGTACAAGCCGCAAAAGTGCCATGCATCTTAATGCG